>JAGQYH010000168.1 GCA_020436175.1 Bacteroidota bacterium | reverse complement strand
ATTCTATTCTGCATTTATTACAAAAATCGACACAAAAAATAGCAATTTGACAACTAAACGACACTTATATTGTCACATATAAAATAAAATCAGAAATAACTACCAAAATCGCAATTAACTATACACAACATCAATTATTGTGCATTTATTCCATTTTTTTCAATGATTTTTATAAATATTAAGAAAAAGTAGATAGCTTTATCTATTATCATTTTAGATAAACGGGGGAACATAGTCATTTTTTTATATCCATTTATCTGTATTTATAAGCGTTTTTTAGCTTGTAGTAAATTGCTGTAACACATTTGTTTTCATTGACACAAAATGAAAGGTTGATGAATGCAAAAAGCCGGTTCAGACTGTACTGCTTGTAAGAAAAAATACTTGAATACAGGATGGAAATAAGACTTGATAACTCTTCCCAATATTAGATTAAACTAAAACATTATAACAAAATCGAATAGAATTAAACATTGCCGCTTAAGCTTAGCATAGTATTTTGACCTGTGACATGGAACGTAAAGCCCATTGATCTGAGTAGCCCACCATTTTGCCGCTCAGTTCGACCCACAAAAAACCGCCGCCATGAAAGACTTAAAGCAATTGATTGCTATTACCAGCCGAAAAAGGATTGGTAAGATTGAAATTCTACAAGACTCTTTACCCAAGAAGAGCATACAATCCAAGCTCTACAATATTGTTAACGACTCAGAAGATCCGGACGAAGATTTCATTGCCGCTCGCTTATACGGTAAGGAAATAGATCACACAGATGTGCGATTTGTCAAGCAAAAATCAAGATTAAAGGAAAAACTACTCAATACCATCTTATTTATCGAGCCGAATGACAAGTTCCTAAAATTGAAGACTTATGCTTATAAGCAACTTTATTTTGGTAAAGTATTACAGTTTTTAAATTCCTACACGTTAGCTCAAAAAATATTAAAAAAGGCGTTAAGTGTTGCAGAGAAAATTGAACTTTTTGATGTTGCCTACGATGCAGTCTACCAGTTGCTTTCCATTGCAGCTTTAACCGGTGAAAAGCAAGAGTTTAATTCATTAAAAACGACTCTTTTAAAATATGAAGAGCTAAGAGACAGACAATTGAATGCTAAGTGCAATTACTACGATCTGACACTGAACATTTCTGATCCCAAGATCACCAATAGCCAAAGGGAACTGATGATCGATGAAACGATTGCACAACTTACCGGCTTAAAAGATTATAAGAAACATTACGCTCTAAAGGAATTAGTCTATCGATTAACGATTATCAAATACAACATCCAAAATGATTATGAAGCCATTCTAAAATGTTGTAAAGAAGCCATAAAATCACTGCTGAACTTTGAATTCCTTCCAAGTGATTCTTATTTCCATTTTAAGTATTCCGCACTAGATGCTTATTATAAACTCAATCGCCATCAGGAAGGCATTAGATTTATTGATCAAGTAAGCAACAATTCAAGATTTAAGGTTTCAGGACAAAATCTTCATTTGGTAAAGAAATATGAAGTACTCTATTCATTCGGAGAATTGAACTTTGACGATGCCAATGAAACCATAGTTGAATTTATGAGCGATCGTGCTTTCCAGAAGCAAACCGAAATTGTAAAGGAGATGTGGAAGCTTTATCAAGCGTATGCTGAATGGGGGATAAAAACGCTACAAAACCAAGGTGTCATTAAGCTGGAAAACCAAGCGGAACCTAATCAAAGTAAATTCAGAATCTTCAAATTCCTGAATGAAGTGCCAACACTTTCCAAAGACAAATACGGCTATAATATTTCGTTGATGATCATACAATTTTTACATCATCTTTCAGAATTCGATCATGGAGCCATCATTCAAAGGATTGACGCCATGAAAGTTTACAGAACGCGATACTTAAGAGATGAAAACTTGAAAAGATTGCACACCTTTATCGGCATGCTGCTTAAAATTGAGAAACTTTCATTTAACGTAAATGAAATTGAAATCAACAACAAAGAAGGCTATACCTATCTAAAGGAGAATCCGGATAATCTTCCGATCAGTGATTATGAGATCGTGCCTTTCGAAAAAGTTTGGGATCTGATCTTAGAGCAAATGCGCGCCAGTGGCAGAAGTCGATTTGCTTACGCCAGCTAGCACCAATATCATTAAGATTTTATTTCCGGTCTCATTTGAGGGAAAAACAATACTTCCTGAATTGATTTCTGATCAGTTAAAAGCATCGTCAATCGATCTATACCAATGCCTAAACCCGAAGTTGGAGGCATGCCATACTCAATCGACCGTAAAAAATCCTCATCCAAAGCCATGGCCTCATCATCTCCTCTTTGCGCCAATTCCAATTGATGTACAAATCGTTCTCTTTGATCGATAGGATCGTTTAACTCCGAATAAGCATTGGCTATTTCCTTGCCATTCACAAACAATTCAAATCTTTCTACTAAACCTTCTTTACTCCTGTGCTTTTTCGCCAATGGCGTCATTTCAATAGGATAATCGGTGATATAAGTAGGCTGGATCAGATACTCCTCCACTTTCTCACCAAAAATCTCATCTATCAACTTGCCCTTTCCCATTGAATCGTCCACTTCTATATGCAATTGTTTGCATACGGCTCTTAATTCCGATTCATCCATTTGAGACACATCAATACCGGTATATTTTTCAATGGAATCAAACATAGATAACCGGTCATACGGTCCTTTAAAATCAATAATATTGTCACCGTATTTTACTTTGGTATCGCCATTATTAACTTCTTTGGTAATGTATTCCAACAATTGCTCCACCATTTCCATCATCCATATATAGTCTTTGTAAGCTACATATATTTCCATGGCCGTAAACTCAGGATTATGGGTTCTATCCATCCCTTCATTCCTGAACATTTTCCCAATTTCATACACTGCATCAAATCCACCTACAATTAACTTTTTAAGATAAAGTTCATTCGCAATTCTTAGATACAACTGAGTATCCAATGTATTGTGATGCGTTTCAAAAGGTCGGGCGGCGGCTCCACCATGTATGCCTTGCAGCACTGGTGTTTCCACTTCCAAATAACCTCTTTCATCAAAAAACTGACGCATTTTGCTAATGATCTTAGAGCGTTTTCTAAAGATGTCTTTATATTGAGTGTTAACCGTTAAATCAACATATCGTCTTCGATATCTTGCTTCGGGATTGGTAAACGCATCGTGTGTTTTGCCTTCTGCATCCACAGTTACAACAGGCAAAGGTTTAACGGATTTAGACAATAAAACCAGTTCTGTTACGTGAACGGTTGTCTCTCCAACTTGCGTTTTAAACACAAAACCCTTCACCCCAATAAAGTCGCCAATATCCAATAACTTCTTGAATACAGTATTGTAAAGTGTTTTATCCTCATCAGGACAGATATCATCCCGGCTGATATACAATTGAATTCTTCCTTTGCTGTCTTGCAATTCGGCAAAAGATGCCTTCCCCATGATACGCTTCTTCATCAATCGACCGGCTAAAATCACCTCCTTAAATTCTTCTCCGTTGGTTTCCGGATCAAAAACCCTTTTTATATCCTTAGAATAGTGCGTTACTTTAAACTGCTCTGCCGGATAAGGATCGATGCCCAATTCTCTTAATGCCGAAAGCGCCTCCCGACGTACAATTTCCTGTTCACTTAATGCCATGTCAATATTAATTTGATGCGCAAAGATAGCGGTTATTCAATGTTTTAAAGTGCGCTAATCTAAAATTTATGGATTGATAATTTAAGTGGCCGTTTAATCATTGAGCAATTGGTTGAGTGTTGTTCTAAATTGCTCATCATTTACAAATTGGATGGTTTGGATGCCCATGGTTTGTGGTTCAGTTAGATTTACTGAACTATCATCAATAAACAAAGTTTCATGAGCTGTTAGCGCTGCATCCTGAATAACGGACTTATAAATGTCAATATGTGGCTTTATCTTTTGCAGTTTAAAAGAATAGTAGGTAGTTTCAAAAACCTCCTCAAATACATCCTTCTTGAATTTCTCCTTGATATAACTCAAGATAAAATCACAGTGCATTTGATTGGTATTGCTCAAAAGAAATAAGCTGTAAGATTGGGATAATTCATACAGCAAATCAATCCTTTCTTCCGGTATCGCCAGCAACCTTCCATTCCAGGCGGCTTCCAATTCAACAAAAGAAAATTTGTTTGAACTGAGACTACATAAATTTATGTAAAAGTCATTTACAGTAATATCGCCCAACTCTAACAATTCAAAGATCCTTTTTTCTATTGCATTGGCCAATCCGTTTTCACCCAATAGAGGAATCATATAATTTTTGTACCAATCTTCTTCTGAACGGATATTAATGATTACCCCACCCAAATCAAATATTATATTCCTTATTTTCGTCATCTTTTGGCAATTTATAAAAATTTACACCAAACAATTTTATTATAATTATTTTCAACTTTTGATTTTATCCTTTACCAAATTCCATGAAATATAGGTCATTCCCCAAATCCATTCTGCTTGCAGTATTATTCATTATCCACTTTTCTTTTGGATATGCTCAGTCAGATGATGAAAACAAACCGACCGAAAATTCAGAATATGTAGTCGGAACGGGCATCAAAGATTTTACAAGATTACTGGATGGTTCGCTTCCGCACGGCATTGGAACTTACGGGCTTGTTAATTATTACCATCCGATCGACACTACGATTACAGACACCATTCGAAACATTGTAAATGGTGTGCATCTTCCATTAAAAACAAGAGTCATCTCCATTAAACACGTTCCTTCCAATACAGAATTTGTTTATGTTCTGTTGGATCTTGCTTTTGCCAGTAATAACATTCGAAAAGGTGTTTTGGAACGAATTTGGCAAACCAGACCGGATTTTAAAAGTGCCTCTCTAATGTTAACCGCCACGCATACCCATAGTGCCCCGGGCGGTTTTACAGATTATACGGGCTACGAAGTGGCCACACCGGGTTATAAACCCGAAATTGTGGATGTTGTCGCACAACGAACCTATGAAGCTATTTTAGAAGCATGGGAAAATGAGCAACCTATGCAACTTATTTTCGCGGAAAGTACAGTACCCGATTCTATTCCCATTGCGTTTTCTAGAAAAGCATTGCCGGGCTATAATCTAAATCCTGAAGTCAAAACGCCAATTGATGAAGAACACAACTATCAAGCGACGGACAGATTATGGCAAATGATCTATTTTGAAAAAAGCGATAATCTACATAGTATTTTAAACTTCTTTGGAGCACACCCCAACCGATTGGGAGCCGATATTATTTCGGCCGATACTCGTGGAGCAGCCAGCACATGGGCAGAAAAGGAGTTACCTAAAAATGGTGTAGCCTTGTTTGCCCAAAATGCTCCGGGTGATATTGATAGTGAAGGGTATTACAGAGACAAAGTAAACTGCCATAATAAAAATATTGTTCATCCGGCGTATTATTCAGTGGATTCGTTATGTAATGTGCATAGGGTGAATAAGTCGGATAGAGTGCAAGTGGAAGGCAAATTTTTAAAGGAACAGGCCTTTAGAACCATTGCCGAGCCGGAAGCTAGTTTCAAAGTAGATGGAAGCATCGATTGTGAATTGATCTATATTGATATGACCAATCAACAAATTCCGCTGGGCAATTACCCTAAAACTTTGGACCCAACTGATTATTATAAAAACGATTATTTTTTATTGGGTCGTTGGGGGAAAGCAGGAG
>JAGQYH010000167.1 GCA_020436175.1 Bacteroidota bacterium | reverse complement strand
CTGGTTTACGTCAATGGTTTTGAGATCTATCGACCATTTTTTTTTTTTTTTGGGCAGCAAGAAGGGCTCCGTTTTATCAATCCTGACTTAGTAAGTGACATTTCCTTTTCGACAGGAGGCTTTGATGCCAGTTATGGGGATAAGATGTCTTCTGTTCTTGATATCAAATACAAACGACCTACCGAGTTTCAAGGATCTGTAACCGGTAGTTTGCGAGGTGCAGCAATTCATTTTGAAGGAGCTACAAAAGAAAAGGAAACGGAGAATTATAAAATTCAAAAGTTTCGATACATTGTTGGTGTGCGGTATAAAAATTCTGCCGCATTGTTAAAGAGCCTAGATACCAAAGGTCAGTATAATCCAAATGCCTACGATGTACAAACCGATCTAATCTTCCATTTGAACAATCGAATGGAGTTTGAAGTTTTGTTTAATCACTCTCAAAGCGCCTTTAATCTTGTGCCTTCTGAATCTTCTACCACAACGGGTGCCATCAATCAAGCCATAAGATTTAGTGTATTTTTTGATGGAAACGAAAAAGATAAGTTCAGAAACACTATGGGCGGTTTGGCCTTTAAGTATTACAACAATAAAATAAGTACATCTTTCTTTGCTTCTTCTTTTAGGATGAAGGAAAGTGAAAATTTTAATATCATCGGCCAATATCGTTTGGATGAAGTAGAAACTGACTTTTCAAGTGATGACTTTGGTGACGTAAAAGCCACTTTAGGCGTTGGCACCTTCCACGATTGGGGCAGAAACAGTTTAGAAGCTACAGTGGCTACCGTTGGCAACAATGGTATTTTCAATTACAAGAAGCATCTACTTCAATGGGGAGCTTCTTTTCAATATGAGCGTATCGATGACGCCCTCAGTGAATGGGAAAGATTAGACTCCGCAGGTTATTCTTTACCTTATACCGGAGAACAAGTAACCATCTTTCATTCATTAAAATCAACCGCTACACTTTCCAATTGGAGAACACAAGGCTATTTGATGAATGTTTGGAATTTTGAAAAAGAAGAAGGTGTTGATGTCAGTTTGAATGTCGGACTTCGATATCACTATTGGAATTTCAACAAACAACTCGTTGTAAGTCCAAGAACACAAATTGCTATTGTTCCGCAATTGAAGAAAGAAGACAATATCCTCATTTTCAAGATAGCGACGGGTTTATATGAGCAACCTCCTTTCTACAGAGAAATCAGAGATCGCCAAGGCACCATACATAACGATGTTGAAGCTCAAAGATCTATACATGTAGTGGCCGGTGTAGACTATGCCTTTAAAACCTGGAATGACAGGAACTTTAAATTTACGGCAGATCTATTTTACAAGCATTTGACCAATATCAACCCTTATGAGTTAGATGACATTAGAATTCGGTACTATGGAGAAAACAGTGCAAAAGGATATGCTTATGGTACCGATGTTCGTTTGTATGGTGAGCTAGTGAAAGGTGCCGATTCATGGATAAGTTTTGGCATTTTAAAAATCGGAGAAGACCTTTTCAATGATTCCTACAATGAATACATCAATACGGATGGGGAAGTCATAAATTATTACAGCGAAAATAAAGATACAGCTAGTGTAAACTTGGTAGAACCGGGCAATGTCTCCAAACCCACTGAGCAGGTGTTCAATTTTGGAATGTATTTTTCGGATTACATGACTAAAAACAAAAATTTTAAAATGCATTTAGCTTTAAATTTTGGAACCGGTCTCCCCTACGGCCCTCCCGATGGCAACAGATATACCGATGTGTTAAGAGCGCCGGGTTATAAAAGAGTGGATATCGGTTTTTCAGCATTATTGGTGGGCGGAGAAAGAAAAAAAGAACGAAGAAGAGAAGGAAATTTTGGAGAGCACTTCGATAAAGTATGGTTGAGTGCTGAAATATTCAATTTGCTAGGCAACAGGAACACGATCAGCTATAGGTGGATAACTGATGTTCAAAATAACCAATGGCCAATTCCTAATTACTTAACTTCGCGGCGATTCAATATTAAATTACACATCAAATTCTCATAAAATGGCAAAAGTATTAATCTTATTAGGATCTAAATCAGACATTCCGGTAATGGAAGACAGCGTTAAATATTTGAACTGGTTTGGAATAGAAAATGAAATGATCGTCGCTTCTGCACATCGTGATCCTGAAAAAGTAGTTGATCTTACAACCAATGCAAAATCAAGCGGATATCAATGCATTATTGCCGCTGCAGGAATGGCAGCAGCATTGCCCGGAGTGGTTTCTGCACATACTTCTTTACCTGTTTTAGGTGTTCCATTGGAAGGTGGTTTGCAAGGCGGTATTGATGCCTTATACTCCATCGTTCAAATGCCTCCGGGATTACCTGTCGGCACATTAGCTGTTGGAAAACCCGGTGCCAGAAATGCCGCCATTTTAGCCGCAAGAATATTGGCATTACAAGATGCTGATCTTCAAGCAAAGCTGGAAGAATTTAAAGGCATGGGATACAAACTTTAATCGCAAAAATTCCACCGAGAATACATCTTAAGGTGGCTTTAACTTTATATTAGCGAATGCGATAATAGGGAGATAAGTTGTAAATTCATGCGTAAATTAACAAGCATGATCAAAACATTTACATTTAGCATTTTATTAGCACTTATTTGTTCATTTTCATTCGCCGGTGAAGATGATCCCAGATTAGATTTGAATCCACTTTTAGCACCGTTTTATCATGGTGTTGCTTCCGGTGATCCATTACAGGATGCCGTTATTATTTGGACCAGAGTTACTTCCACTGAACCAACCATTGAGGTTAGTTGGGAAGTATCAACAGATACTTCATTTGCTCCCGGTAATATAGTTGCTTCCGGTAATACGACAACCAATGCATCAAAAGATTGCACCGTTAAAATTGATGTGACCGGTCTATCTTCCAATACTTTTTATTACTACCGATTTAAAACCGGAGATACATACTCCATGATCGGAAGAACAAAAACGGCTCCTTCTGCCAATGACTCCGATCAACTTAGATTTGCAACCGTTTCCTGTTCCAGTTTTCAACATGGCTATTTTAATGCCTACGACAGAATCACAGACAGAAACGATATCGATGCCATCTTTCATTTAGGCGACTATGTATATGAATACGGTCCGGGTGAATATGGAGACCTGAGAGATCATTTACCTGATAAAGAAATGGTTGAATTGATGGATTATAGAACTAGGTATTCTCAATATCGATTAGACCCTTCTTTGAGGAATCTACACCAACAATACCCATTCATCACGACTTGGGATGATCATGAATCTGCCGACAACTCTTACCGTCATGGTGCTGAAAACCACACTCCCGGCACTGAAGGAGACTGGGAAGATCGATTGACAGGTGCGGCTCAAGCATACAGTGAATGGTTGCCCATCCGAAACCCTGATCCCAATGACGACAAGAAGATCTACAGAAAATTGAGCTACGGAAACTTGGCAGATATATTTGTTTTGGACACCCGGATCATCGGCAGAGATGAGCAGTTAAGCTTTTTCGATCAATTAGATCCGGCTACATTCAATGATACATCAAGACAATTATTGGGTCATGAACAATTAGCTTGGCTAAAAGAAGGATTAGCCAACTCAACAGCCAAATGGAAGATTATTGCACAACAAGTAATGGTAGCTCCTTTTAGAGCATTTGATATAGTATTGAATGTTGATCAATGGGACGGTTATAATGCAGAAAGAGCCCGACTGTTTGACTTTATCTCTTCTGAAGGAATTGACAACGTGGTTGTTTTAACCGGAGATATTCATAGTTCATGGGCAATGGATTTGCCTTTGGGACCTAATCAATACAATCCGATAACCGGGGAAAATTCTGTTGCAGTAGAATTTGTTACTACTTCTGTTACTTCTCCCGGCATTCCATTAGGATCTTTGGCAAATATCATAAAGAATGAGAACAAACATATCAAACATGTTAATCTGACCGATCATGGCTATACACTTTTAAACCTAACGGATGATAAAGCTCAAAATGATTATTACTTTGTAAAAACCATTGAAGAACGAGATGAGGATGTTAGATACGCTCAAAGCTTTTATGCAGAAGATGGTGATAATCACATTACAAGAACAGACGAAGCCACTGAAAGCATCTATCCTCCGGCTATTCTGGCTCCCGATCCGACAGATACTAGTTCCAACAATCCAACAGTAGGCCTATTGGAAAGCAATGTAAAGATTACCGGTCTTTACCCAAATCCGGTAATTAAAAATAAGGTAAATGTTCAATTCTTTGTAGAGCAAAAGGAAAATATAACCATTCAATTGATTGATCAAGCAGGACACATTATTGCCTCAAAAAATTTAGGTGAAAGACCTCGAGGTATTTTCATTGAAATTTTTGAAATGCCTAATATTTCTGCAGGAAGTTATATTTTAGCATTACAACATGGAAATAAGATTGCCTGTCAATCACTTATTAAACTCCAGTAAAACCAAAACAATGAAAACATATCTACTTTTATCACTATTTGCTGTATTAAGCTTCAAATCATGGGCACAACCGGATAATGAAGCGATCAGATCTTTAGCAGATGCAGATCTCAAACCTTTTTATCATGGGGTGGCTAGTGGTGACCCAACGGAAAACAGTGTCATCATTTGGACAAGAGTAACGCCGGATGTAGATGGTGATATTGAAGTAGAATGGAGAATCAGCAAGGACACCTTATTTACAGACACATTGCAGCAAGGGATTTTTACTACCAATGCTGACAGGGATTATACCGTTAAAGTCGATGTACAAGGATTGGATGCTAATACATATTACTATTATGAGTTTTCAGCACTGGGCAAAAATTCAATAATGGGTAGAACGAAAACAGCACCGGATCAGATCAATAGTATTGATCAGCTTCGGTTTGCAGTAGTTTCTTGCGCCAATTATCCATCGGGCTATTTTACAGTGTATGAAGAGGTGTATGAAAGAAATGACGTTGATGCAGTACTGCATTTGGGTGATTATATTTATGAGTATGGTGAGAATGCCTTATTGAGCGGTCCACGACAAAACTTACCGAATCACGAGATCATTGAACTAGCGGATTACAGATTGAGACATGCTACTTATAAATTGGATGAAGATTCCCGAAAAATGCATCAAAATTTCCCCATTATCTCTACTTGGGACGATCATGAATCAGCCAACAATTCATGGAGAGACGGCGCCGACAACCACTCTCCCAATTCAGAAGGAGAATGGAGTGTAAGAAAAGCCGTTTCACATCAGGCTTACTATGAGTGGATGCCGATCAGAATTCCTGATGAAAACAATTACGACAGAATCTGGAGAAAAATGAGTTATGGTAACCTAGCTGATATTTTTGTTTTAGATACCAGATTATACGACAGAGATATGCAGGGTGAACCTTATGACGATCCGGATAAAAAATTAATCGGACCGGAACAAATGGCTTGGTTACAAGAAGGTATGTCCAGCTCCAATGCTAAATGGAAAATACTTGCTCAGCAGGTTGTAATGGCACCTTTGGTAATACCGGATTATAATAACGAACAAATACTATTGACTATTAACGCTGATCAATGGGATGGATATACAGCAGAACGAACCAGATTATATGATTTCATCGTCGATAATTCTATGGATAACGTAGTTGTTTTAACAGGCGACATCCATACCAGTTGGGCCAATGACTTACCCTATAGTATTTTTGATTACA
>JAGQYH010000166.1 GCA_020436175.1 Bacteroidota bacterium | reverse complement strand
GTTTCAGAATAGGCATTAAATGAATGTTCAATGACATCGCTTAAAATATCTAACGATACAGCATTGAGTGGGAATGAATTATTGTTATAGGGTAACGAATTGTTGATTGCTAAGTTTTTCAATGATGCTTCAAACATCTGTTGAGCCTCAGCAAATTTTTTCTGCTTTGAGAATATGAGAGCTTTTACACCACTATTTTGAGCATACTCCAAAGAGTTTTCCAAGCCAAGTTGTCGATAGATTTGGCTCGATTTTTCTAATGTTTTTAGAGCCTCATTATAATTGCCCAATGCAATAAAAACTCTTGATAAGGTAAAAAAATGTGTGCCCAATTGATATTGACCAGGAAGATTTTTTTCTAAAATAGGAGTAGCTAATTGAATATAATGGTAAGCGGAATCGGGACTGCCCAATTGAAGATTACAGATGGCAATATTTTCATTTGAATACGCAACTTCAACGCTGTTGGTTCCCAAAATGGCTAACTTGATGGCTTTGGCTTTTTTGAGGTGTTCTATGGCTTTTTCATAATTCCCCGACTCTTCGTAGGCAATTCCCAGTACCTCATACGGACCTGCAAAACGATAGTGATTCTCATTGCCATAGATTTTTCTTCTAATATCCAAGCAAGCGTTCAAATAATCTTTTGACCGGCCATAATCTCCCAAATAGTAATATGCCACGGCAATGCTGTAGTAATTAAAGCTCATGCCATCCTGCTCGTCAAGTTGTTTGTTAAACGCCAATGCTTTTTGATTGTATCGGATGGCGCCTTGATAATCTTCTTGGGCGGTGGCACAAGCAGCTAAATTGCCATAAGCCATGGTGGCAATATAAGATGGACCTTCTACATTTTTCTGTAAGGTTGCTATGGCTTTTTGATAAAAATTTTCAGCTTGAGAAATGTCCCCTTTTCGATAATAACAAGCACCGGCTAAATTGTAAACTGATCCTAACTTAACATGTTCGGACGGAAGCAAATTTTCAAATTGTTGGATGGCAATGTTTATATGGTTGAGAGCAGAATCATTTTGAGATAGTCTTTCAAATGTTGCAGCTACATAAAGATGCGCATAAGCTTGAAGCAAACTGTCATTTTTTAGCTTCCGGCTTTCCTTTAATACTTGTTGATGCAATTTCAATGCTTCATTAAAACGAGAAGCTTTTCTTAGGTTTTCGGCTTTGGCTTGCCAAAATCTCAATTTTGAAGAGGCGTCGATCCCTTTATTGTTTTCCAATAAATTGTCTCCTATTTGTTGCAGGGAATCGGCTTGGTTTAATTCCACCAGAAAAACCGCAATTTTAAGTAAGCCGGAAATGGCTTCTAGTTTTGTATTGTTATCAGCACCGGAAAGATTAGCGACTTGCTCGAACATTGCTTCCGCCTGATCAATTTGTTCCAAATCATAATAATGATAGGCACTGTCGATCAGGCTTTTTTCAGATTGTCCTTTACCAAGAACGCAAATGCCAAAAAAGCATGCGAATAGATAATATTTTAAAGAAGCAAACATTATTTTAAATCGGCATCAAGTGCTAAAGCTTGTTTATAAAATGGATGACTTGAATCGGATATGATGGTCTGCAATAAGGCTTTGGTTTTCAATTTGTCACCGGTTTTTAGGTTGGCCAACACCATAAGCCACTCGGCTCTTTCTTGAAATATTGAGTTTTCATCTTCACTTACTTTTTCTATCAAAGGCAGACTTTCATTGATGTTGTTTTCATAAAGATTGGCTACTCCTAAATAGAACTCAATCGTATCATTATAACTACCATCGGAATGCAGGTTCGATAATCTTTTGATGGTCTCCGGGTAATTTTGTTCGCTGTAATAACTGAGGGCTTCATACATTTCAAAACGATTGGTTTCGCTCATCAATACCGGCAGTCCCGGATCTACAAACTCATACTTGGAATACAGTTTGTCAGTATTGCCGGGTTTAAAAAGGAACAAAATACCAAACAGCAACGCAACGGCTGCGGCAATGGATAAGGAGGTTAAACGCCCCAAACTAAATGATTTGTTGAGCGGTTTTATTTTAGCATCTTCTTTTTGTGCAGATTTAATTACTTCACTCAGTTGTAATTTAATACCATTGGCCTCAATCGCCAATTGGGCATTTTCTACCCATTCAATCTCTTGATCAAGATCTTTTATGTTGTGTTCAGTAGCGTATTTTTCCAGTTGATCTTTTTTCAGTTCACCTGATAAATACGATTCTATTTTTTCAATTAATTGTGGTTCCACGGTTAATGTTTTTCAGGTTTTTATAGTTAATTATACATAGCTCTTAAGCGTTGCATACATCTGTACTTTTCGTTTTTAGCTGTTTTTTCTTCATAGTTAAATTGCAGTGCAATGTCTTTCATAGATGCTTTTTTATAGTAGAATTCATGTAAGATAGATCGGCATTTTTCACCCAATTGACTAAAAAGGGCTTCTAATTTTTGGATCTTTTCAAAGGTGTCATCTTCCTCAATCGTTTCTTCTGCATATTCCCGTTCTTGTTGATCAAGTGATACGATTTTTTTGTTTCCTCTCAATTTTTTTAACCATAAATTTCGGCAGACACTAAACAGATAGGTGGACACTTTGGTGTTTCCATCCAATACATATTTGCCTTTTTTGATGTTCACCCATAAGGCAATCATTCCTTCTTGGAAAATATCCATTGCATCTTCTTCTTCGCCGCTATTCTTTTTTACCATGTTTATAATCGAATTGATATGATTATTATATAAAAAGAGAAAAGCATCATTTCTTTTTTCAGAAATTCCTTCGTACAATTCTTTATCTGTCAATTGAAACCCCTTTGTTTAGGCTCAAGATAGAAAAAAATGTAATTCTCTTTTATGGTTAATACCGACAACTTATAGAAGGTCATCACAAAAAATGACTTATTTTTGAAAATATATTTGAATTAGTAATTTATAATTATGATTCCGACAGTTAAAATAGAGCCGTACGGTATAAAAAATAAAGTTAGGATCGTTACGGCGGCCTCCTTATTTGATGGACATGACGCTGCTATCAATATCATGCGAAGGATAATGCAATCAACCGGAGTGGAGGTTATACACTTGGGACACAACAGGTCGGTGAAAGAAATTGTTGATTGCGCCATTCAGGAAGATGCACAGGCGATCTCTATTACTTCCTATCAGGGTGGCCATATGGAGTACTTCAAATATATTTATGACCTGTTAAGGGAAAATGGATGCGGACACATTAAAATTTTTGGTGGTGGCGGCGGCACCATTTTACCTGACGAGATAAATGCGTTGCAAGAATATGGCATTGATCGTATCTATCATCCTGATGATGGGCGCGCCATGGGATTGCAGGGAATGATCAATGACCTAGTGCAAAAGGCAGATAAACCAACAGGGAAGGATATCCAATTCAGTTTGGATGAGCTGAGAAAAAAGGACAATAAAATAGTTGGTCAATTGATTTCCGCAGCGGAGAATTTCGCAGATAAACACAAAGACTTGCTTACTCAAATTCAGCAAGCCGCGGAAAAGGAAGCTATTCCGGTGATCGGGATTACCGGTACCGGTGGAGCAGGAAAGTCATCTATGGTGGATGAACTGTTAAGAAGATTTTTACTGGATTTTCCGGACAAACATATTGCCGTGGTTTCTGTTGATCCTTCCAGAAGGAAAACAGGCGGTGCTTTATTGGGAGATAGAATTAGGATGAACAGTTTAAGTCATCCCAACACCTATATGCGGTCGATGGCAACAAGAGAAGCCAACACTTCTATTTCGAAGAATATTGAGCAAGCCGTTAATATATTGAAAGCAGCACAGTACGATTGTATCATTTTGGAAACCTCAGGAATAGGACAATCCGGAACAGAGATTGTGGATCACTCCGATGTTTATATGTATGTGATGACACCGGAGTATGGCGCAGCTTCTCAATTGGAGAAGATCGATATGTTGGATTTTGCAGATATTGTGGCCATCAATAAATTTGACAAGAACGGTGCTCAAGATGCCTTGCGCGATGTCAAGAAACAACTCCGAAGAAACCTTCAATCATGGGAAGCAAAAGATGAAGATATTCCTGTATATGGCACTATTGCTTCTCAATTTAATGATCCCGGAACCAATCAACTGTATTTAGCTTTGATCGCGGCAATCGAACGCAAAACAGACATTCGGTTTGATTCCAAACATAGTTTTACCACAGGCGAAAGTGAAAAAGTATATGTGATTCCGCCGGGGCGAGTACGATATTTGTCGGAGATCGTTGAGAACAACAAAAATTATGATCATTGGGTAGATCAACAGAGTAAAATTGCACAGCAGTTATATGGCTTGGATTTATCGAAAAAATTGTTTGATGCCAGTGATGATTCCGGTTCGGTTGCGGATCAATTAGAGGGTAAGATAGAAGTGCTCAAGAAGCAGATGGATTACGAAAATTTGGAGATGCTTGAAAGATGGGAAGCCAAAAAACAATCATATAAAAATGATATTTACAGCTATCAGGTAAGAGGCAGGGACATTGAAGTGCCTACCCATTCAGAAAGTTTATCGCATACCAATATTCCCAGGGTGGTTCTGCCGGACTACCAAGCATGGGGCGACATTTTAAAGTGGAGTCTTCAGGAAAATGTACCGGGAGAATTTCCATTTACGGCCGGTGTTTTTCCATTTAAAAGACAAGAGGAAGACCCTACCCGAATGTTTGCAGGTGAAGGCGGACCGGAACGAACGAATAAGCGTTTCCATTATGTTTCCAAAGGCTTACCCGCCAAACGATTGTCTACCGCATTTGATTCTGTAACCTTGTATGGTGACGATCCCGATCACCGTCCGGATATTTATGGCAAGATCGGCAACTCCGGTGTGTCCATTTGCAGCTTGGATGATGCCAAAAAATTATACAGCGGTTTCAATTTGGCGGAGAAAACTACTTCGGTATCTATGACCATTAATGGTCCTGCTGCCATCATTACCGGATTTTTTATGAATGCTGCCATCGACCAACAATGTGAGTTATACATTAAAGCCAAAGGATTAGAAAAGGAAATACAATCCAAAATTGAAAAAATCTTTAAAGAAAAAGGAGCTAAACAACCGCAATACAATGGAGATTTACCGGAGGGAAATGATGGCTTAGGATTAATGCTTTTGGGCATTACCGGTGATCAGGTTTTACCGGCAGAGATTTACCAAAAAATAAAGGCAGATACACTTGCCAAAGTGAGAGGAACGGTTCAAGCTGATATTCTAAAAGAAGATCAGGCACAGAACACCTGCATTTTTTCTACGGAATTTTCCTTGCGATTAATGGGTGATATGCAAGCCTATTTTATTCAGAATAAGATCAGGAATTTCTATTCGGTTTCCATTTCGGGCTATCATATTGCAGAAGCCGGAGCCAACCCGATTTCTCAATTGGCGTTCACTTTATCCAACGGATTTACCTATATCGAATATTATTTGTCACGAGGCATGAATATTGACGATTTTGCTCCTAACTTATCCTTCTTTTTTTCGAATGGAATTGATCCGGAATATGCTGTTATCGGCAGAGTGGCCAGAAAGATTTGGGCTAAGGCATTGAAGCATAAATACCATGCAAATGATCGGTCTCAAAAATTGAAATACCATATTCAAACCTCGGGTAGATCGCTTCATGCACAAGAGATTAGTTTTAATGATATCAGAACTACTTTGCAAGCTTTGTATGCAATTTACGATAACTGTAATTCTTTGCACACCAATG
>JAGQYH010000165.1 GCA_020436175.1 Bacteroidota bacterium | reverse complement strand
CCAATGATGGTATCACCCACATGGATATCACGACCAATAGCGTATGGAGCAGCCAGTTTATTGAGCCAATCTATCAATTCTGTTGGGTGAGCGAAAAACTCCCCATTCACCTTAACAGGTTCTCCTTTATAAAACTCTAATTCAATTGTGGATGGTTCTTCCGTGGTTTTTTGAGTGGGATAAGCCTCTTCCGGCAAACTGCTGTGCGAGGTTAAGGTTTCCTTTCCGCCTACAGAAGTCCCCCATATACCTTGATTGATAGAGTAAATCGCTTTCGATGCATCAATGTCAACACCATGATTTTTCAAATACTCCACTTCTTCTTCCCTTGAAAGTTTCATATCTCTAATCGGCGTAATGATCTCAGCTTCCGGCACCACAATATTAAATATCATATCAAATCGAACCTGATCATTCCCTGCGCCGGTACTCCCATGTGCCACATAATCCGATTCGATCTGCTTGGCATACTCCGCTACAGCCATGGCTTGGAAGACTCGTTCAGCACTTACAGACAAAGGATAAGTGTTATTCTTTAATACATTACCAAAGATCAGATATTTGATGCACCGTTCATAATAATCGTGTCTGACATCTTGTACTTCATAATGTTTAACACCCAAATATTTAGCCCTTTCTTCAATGGCTTCAATTTCAGCCTTATCGAAACCTCCGGTATTCACGGTTAAGGCATATACTTCCAAACCTCTTTCTTCGCTTAAATATTTAGCACAATAAGATGTATCTAAACCACCGCTGTATGCTAAAACTACCTTTTTTTTCATGATCTAAAATTCAATTTCTTATTGATTATTGTCTTTTGCTTCTAACTTCTTTTGCTCCTTTTCAGGATCGTACAACATTCCTGTACATAAACATATACTTTTATTGGTTCTTTGTAAGATATCATAATTAACACAACCACTGCATCCTTTCCAAAAGGCTTCATCATCAGTTAGTTCCGAGAAAGTAACCGGCTTATATCCTAAATGTGAATTGATCTTCATCACTGCTAAACTAGTGGTAATACCGAATAATTTTGCATTCGGATACTTTTCTCTTGTCAATTGGAAAGCTCTGCTTTTTATCTGCAAAGCTAAACCTTGATTTCTAAAATTCTCATTGACAATTAAACCCGAGTTAGCCACATATCCCAGAGCTCCCCAGGCCTCGATGTAACAAAATCCTGCGAGTTCACCGGAATGATCTTCTATGGCAATTACTGCCTTCCCTTCTTCCATTTTAGTTTGAATGTATTCAGGTGTTCTTTTGGCAATGCCCGTGCCTCTTTTTTGAGCCGCATCGGCAATCATATCACAAATGACTTCAGCATATTGATAGTGTTCTGAAGTAGCTATGGTTACCGTAAATGTAAAAGTTGATGAACTCACTTTTAAAATTTATATCGAAATTGAAGAAAAAAAGAAAATTAAGAAGGCAAATGCCTATTAAGGAAAAAATACTATTTAGGCCAAAGGCCTATTCCTATACTTACGCAATGAATATGTAGTTGAATTACTCACGAATGCAAAACTAGCTATTTCAATAACCATTTTAATGTTTGTAATATTAAATATTTGTAATTGCAAACAATATCTATAATGTCAAAATTGATATTACCGCCAATAGAGCCGGAATTCCTTGAACAAAAAAGATTTTCTTGTCAACAGAATAGCCGCCGTACAAACCTGCCACAATTACACAACCGGCAAAAAACAATGCTACATTTTGCGACCATGTTGGATCATTGATCAAAAGTGACCAAACCAATCCGGCAGCCAAAAAACCATTGTATAATCCTTGATTAGCGGCCAACTGCTTGGTTTTACCAAAAAGATCCTTAGGGAAACCCACAAATACTTTGGGACCTCTGGTAGTCCAGGCAAACATTTCCAGCCATAAGAAAAACAAGTGTTGTAGCGCGACAACAGCAACGAGAATTTTTGCTACTATATGCATGGTATATTTTTATAATTTAGCTACAAGATATAAAGTATGAATCAGAATTTTTGGAAAACACTGGGGCCGGGAATATTATTCGCTTCCACCGCCATTGGCGTTTCTCACCTAGTACAATCCACTCGTGCCGGTTCCAACTACGGTTTCATGCTATTGGGATTCATCATTTTGGCTAATCTGATGAAATACCCGTTTTTTGAATATGCTTCAAGATATGCCAATGCTACCGGAGAAAGTATTATTGATGGTTACAAAAGGATTGGCAATTGGATGCTGTGGCTGTATTTCATTATTACGATCGGTTCGATGTTCTTTGTTAGTGCTGCCGTCGGTTTTGTAACGGCAGGATTCTTAGACAATCTTTTTGGGATCAGTTCGGTTGTTTCCTTTAAACTGTTTACTCCTGTTCTACTTTTTGTGGTTTGCATGTCAATTTTATTGTTAGGAAACTACAAAGCCTTAGATGGTTTGATCAAAATTGTGGGAAGTGTTTTGTTAGTCTCCACCTTGATTGCGTTTTTCATCACATTAGCCAATGGACCGGTAGAGAAATTACCGGATTTCAAACCGCCGATAGTCTGGGACAAAACAGGCATATTGTTTGTCATTGCTTTAATGGGTTGGATGCCAACAGCATTGGATCTTTCCAGCTGGAACAGTCTGTGGACCATTGAGCGAATAAAGCAAACCGGCTACCGACCAACATTAAAGGAAACTTTGTTAGATTTTAACTTGGGCTATATTGTTTCTGCTGTTTTGGCTATTTGCTTTCTTACATTGGGAGCCTTTATGATCTATGGCACCGGAATTGAAATGCCTGCCGCCAGTCATAAATTTGCCAATAGCGTTGTCACTTTATATACGCAAACCATCGGCCATTGGAGTTATTTCATTATTGCGGCAGCCGGATTCTCCATTATGTTCGGCACTTCAATTGCTGTATTTGACGGATATGCCCGTGCCATTGAAAGATGTGTGGAATTGTTCACCAGTAAATCTATTGATGCACAAAACGGTTCTTTTAAAGTCAAGGAAATAAAATATGCATATCAGATTGCAGTGATCATTGTAGCTATCGGGTCTTTTGTAATTATCTGGAAGTTTACAAGCGATTTAAAATCTTTAGTGGATCTGGCCACTACCATCTCCTTTTTAATTTCACCCATTATTGCTATTGTTAACTTTAGATTAGTTAGCGAACAATACATAGGTAAAGAAAACAGTCCTCCCTTTTGGATGAAAATACTCAGCTATCTCGGCATTATTTTTCTCATAGGATTCTGCATATTCTTTATTTATTATAATTTCTTTTAATCATTTTACTGAATAATGTACATTTGACATTATGATAGACATTTTAGGAATTGTTTGGCGATGGAATGTAAAGCCGGAAATCGTACAATTTGGAGACTCCGTATTTGGGTTAAGGTATTACAGTTTGCTATGGGCGTTAAGTTTCATTATCGGCTTTTATATCGTCAAGGCTATTTTTGAAAATGAAAAGAAAAATCTTGATGATTTAGATAACTTGTTTATGACCATGCTGTTGGGTACCATCTTGGGTGCGAGGATTGGTCATTGTCTTTTTTATGATTTTCATTATTACTTTATAGAAAACCCCTTATCCATTTTAAAGGTATGGGAAGGAGGTTTAGCCAGTCATGGTGCTTTGATCGGTATAATGATCGCACTCTTTATATTTGTAAAAAAACATTCTGATTATAAAAAGCTTTGGCCGATTAAAAAGATCGTCAATCCAAAATATACCTATTTATGGATATTGGATAGAATCGTTATTCCGGTGGCTTTAGCCGGCGGTTTCATTCGAATGGGTAATTTCTTTAATTCCGAGATTGTAGGGAAATATACTGATGGATTTTTTGGAGTACATTTTGTAAGACATTTTGATCATGATTTAGGCTATTATGATAAACTTCCCAGAGTGCCGGTACAACTGTATGAAGCCATTTGTTATTTTATCATATTCGCCATCATCTATAGATACTATTGGAAAACCAAAGGTAAATTTGCACCCGGATTGCTTTTTGGATTTTTTCTTGTCACCGTGTTTGGTGCCAGATTTATTCTTGAATTCTGGAAAATTGCCGATGTTACCTATGGTGGATTAAATACCGGCCATGTATTGAGTATTCCGGTTGTAATTATTGGTTTGATCATTTGGTTAAAAGCCATCAAAAAACAAAAAACACTAGGATAGTTTAGTGTTTACAATTCTTCAACAAGGTTTCAAATATTAAATTGGTTAACACTGGTTAACATGATTTAACGGCCTACTCACGCCTATTTCCAATATCTTTGAGTGATAGAATCTATAATGTATGAAAACAATTCTACTCTCCTCATTGGTACTTTTCACATTGTCGCAAGTGGCTTGGGCACAAGACAAGAAAGAAGAAAAGATCAAAATAATCAAAGAAGAAATAATTCGATCTGATGCCGATAGTGGTAATGACACCCAAATTAGTGTTCAGGAAATCAGTTCTGATGCTAAAGAAGGAAAAATTGTAGTGACAACCAAAATCAAAAATGGCGATATAGTTAAAGAAAAAACTGTTGTAAAGGACCTAAGCAACTTAGAAGGATTTAATTCCGATAGTTTGGTTAATCAAATCATTAGAGCTATAGGACAGGATCAAAGTAATGATTCCCTATTGAAGATGTTTATGTTCAATGGTGATCCTGATAAAGAAAACCTTATTTGGATCAAGAAAGATAATGATCAGACGAATTGGATCAATATTGACGATTTAGAAGAGCTTGATGAGATTCAAATGTATAATCACGATCGACCTTTCTTGGGAGTAATTCTCGATGATGATGGCAGCACGCCCAAAGGTATCAAGGTGATCAGTGTAATAGAGAATAGTGCCGCCGCTTTAGCAGGAATTCAAAAAGATGATATTATTACCGCTATCGATAATAGCGAGATAAATGATTTGGAAGATCTTGTTCAGCATTTACGACAAAAGAAAATTGGTGATAAGATCCAGGTTGAGGTCAATAGAAATGGCACCACAAATTCATTTGAAGCCATTTTAAAATGTAAAGCTGATAGCCAATTCAATATTGGCCAATCATTTAAGTTTAATGCACCGGCTTGCTGCGAAAATACGGCTGAAGAATGTAAGCATCATCAAAGATCATATATGGCCTATATGTCCAGATCTAAACCTAAATTAGGTGTATTGATCGAAAACTTAGATGAAGAAATGATCTCAGATTTAAGAATTAAAGATGGCAAAGGCGTGTTGATCACTAAAATATTAGATGGATCTACAGCCAAAGAAATGGGACTAAAAATAAACGACGTAATCGTTAAGTTGAATGATTTTGAAATAAATGATGTAAGCTCATTACAAGATGCATTAGCTGATCAAGAAATGAGTAAAGACATTACGATTACCTATTACAGATATGGTAAACTTAAAACGACAACCGGACAATTATTTGAATTCAACCAAAATATGATGGATAATGATTGGTGGTTTCATGAGGAAGATTGAGCCTCAATAACCATATTAGTTTTACAAGTCTAAAGGATCATACCTGAGTTAAGTATGATCCTTTTAATTTTTAAGGCTTTATTACAATTAAAGCAAACTGACCAAACTTCAGTACTTGTATCGCAATAGTATCAATGCAATTTTTGATATACAAAGCACCATGATATATTGAATTGTGACAAAAAATTATCGCATTTACACTTAATTTTTGCCTTAAAATCAATGAAATATTCAAAAAATATTGCTTTGAATGTGTTAAAGATTCAAAAACGATAGGATGCTTTTATCCATTTCGTGAT
>JAGQYH010000164.1:4631-5800 GCA_020436175.1 Bacteroidota bacterium | reverse complement strand
TATTATTTACAACTGTATTTCGTTGTTTTTTTCTTCTGTTTTTACGTTTTTTACTCATGTTATATATCATTATCTTTCATTTAATTCAATCTTGAACTAAATGTTTGTTTATTTTTTGAATTATAAACTGATTTGAATTTTTTCCTTAGTTCTAACTGTAGAGCCATGTCATTAAGGCTAAGAAAAACTTCTATTAAAAGGAGAGCACTTTTATTAACTGGTTGTAAAAATAGTAACTTCTACATTTATTTATATTTATTTCTTGCAAGTTTGTGCATAAATGGCGCTTAACGAAACTGACACAATGAATTTCACACAATCTATTTGGTTGGATAAAAACACCCAAGAGGTAACCGTTATCGATCAAAGAAAATTACCATTCGAAGAAACCACTCAAACGTTGGCAACAGTTGATGATGTTTGTTTTGCCATCAAAGATATGGTGGTTAGAGGAGCACCGCTAATAGGTGTTACTGCTGCTTATGGATTATATATCGCTGCAAAAACCAATTTTGATCTTTCATTAGCTTATGGTGCATTGTTAGCCACGAGACCGACTGCCATCAATTTAAAGTGGGCATTGGATAGTCAAATGAATGTTGTTTCATCCATCAAGAAAGAGGACATTGAACAAGCCCTACTGAATAATGCCAATAACATCAGAGATGAGGATATCAATATGTGTTCTCAAATTGGCAATCATGGTTTTCATTTGATAAAACAAATTCATGAACAAACCCGGCGATCGGTTAACATTTTAACGCATTGTAATGCCGGTTGGCTAGCAACGGTACAATGGGGAACCGCAACAGCTCCGATCTATAAAGCTCATCAGGCCGGAATACCCATACACATTTGGGTGGACGAAACTCGGCCGCGTAATCAAGGAGCCAATTTAACCGCTTGGGAGTTAAGTCATGCAGGCATTCCGTTTCACGTTATCACTGATAATGCCGGTGGGCACCTTATGCAACACGGAAAAGTAGATTTGGTGTTAGTGGGCTCTGACAGGACTACTGCAGCCGGTGATGTTTGTAATAAAATCGGTACGTATTTAAAAGCGCTGGCAGCGTGTGAAAACAATATTCCATTTTATGCTGCTTTGCCTGTTTCTACAATTGATTGGTCAATAAAGGATGGGGTAAATGACATTCCAATAGAAGAAAGAA
>JAGQYH010000164.1:0-4433 GCA_020436175.1 Bacteroidota bacterium | reverse complement strand
AAACTGAAATTTTGGATAATATTGTATCTTACCAACTTACCAATGTAAAACATCATGGCAGAAATAACTTTAAAAGGTAATCCTATAAACACTATTGGCCACTTGCCCAAAGTTGGCGAAAAAGCAAAAGACTTTACTCTGATCAAAAAAGATCTTTCAAAAGCCAGCTTATCCGACTTTAAAGGCAGTAAAGTCATTCTTAACATTTTCCCCAGTATTGATACCGGCACATGTGCTGCTTCCGTAAGACATTTCAATGCTTCCGCTTCAAAGCTGGATAATACCAAGGTGCTTTGTATATCCAGAGATCTTCCATTTGCACAAGCTAGATTTTGTGGGGCAGAAGGTTTAGATAACGTTATTACTTTATCAGATTTTGCTATCGGTGCTTTCGGGAAGGCTTATGGTTTAGAGATCTTAGACGGTCCTTTACAGAACTTACATTCCCGTGCGGTTGTCGTGATTGATGAAGAAGGTACTGTAATCTACACAGAGCAAGTTCCTGAAATTGTAGATGAACCTAACTATGAGGCTGCTCTGAACAGTTTAAAATGATCGTTGACTTAAGGAGTGATACTTTAACAAAACCCACCAAAGAAATGCTTGCTGTCATGGCTTCGGCAGAAGTTGGTGATGATGTTTTTGGAGAAGATCCCACTGTTAATCTGTTAGAGCGTCGAATGGCTGAATTATTCGATCAAGAAGCCGGATTGTTTTGTGCTTCGGGGACAATGGCTAACCAGTTGGCGATTAAAGCACAAACCCAGCCAATGGATGAGATCATAGCTCACGAACTTTGCCATATTTATTATTATGAAACAGCCGGATATGCCTACAACAGCGGCGTTTCCATTAAATTATGCAAGGGTAAAGATGGATTGATCAGTCCGGAAGATATTTTAACCAACATTCAACCGGATTATGATTGGTTACCCAAAACTTCCTTGGTGACCATTGAAAATACCCATAATAAAGCCGGTGGCACTTGTTATGACTTGTCTACTATGCAGGCTATTTCAAAAACTTGTAATAACCATAACCTAAAATTACATCTAGATGGTGCCCGTATTTGGAATGCCATGGTTGCCAAAAATTACCAACCGGAAGATTTCGGATCATTATTCGACACCATCTCCATTTGCTTTTCAAAAGGTATGGGTGCGCCGGTAGGTTCGGTATTGGTTGGCAATGCCGTCACCATAAAAAAAGCCAGAAGAATCAGAAAGGCATTTGGCGGCGGTATGCGTCAGGCAGGAATACTGGCCGCAGCATGCCTGTACAGTATGGATCATCATTATGAGTTGCTACAAAAAGATCATCAACGCGCTCAAGCTTTGGGAAGCATTTTTGAACAACAACATTGGATTGCTTCTGTATCACCCATATCTACTAATATTGTCATATTCGATATTGTCGATAGTTTATCTCCACAAAAAGTCCTTGAAAAATTATCTGAAATAGGGATCAAAATGATTCAATTCGGCCCTCAAACCATTCGTTGTGTTACGCATTTAGACATTACTGATGAACATATCCACTATGTGGAGGAAAAATTGAAGAATTTGCCTTTATAATTAGTTACT
The DNA here is from genome assembly GCA_020436175.1 of Bacteroidota bacterium. Classification (GTDB taxonomy): domain Bacteria; phylum Bacteroidota; class Bacteroidia; order Chitinophagales; family JADIYW01; genus JAGQYH01. The sequence goes on along the minus strand of JAGQYH010000164.1, from coordinate 2,850 downwards.
TTGTATTAGTTTAAAGAATGAGTGAGTAATGAAAAGGGGCTTTACAATACTTATATTGCTTCTGTTGGGCTGGATAGCTTTGTCGAGCTGGTGGTATGTCAATCAAATAAAAGGAATCAACACATCATCCATCTCCGTTGGTAAACCACTAAATGATCTCATCATCAATTTGGATGGTAATGAAAAGATGTCGTTTGACGTTACCTCCAGCAAGGATGGTATCATTTCCTTTCAGAATCAAATGCCCGGTCAAAGCATCGGCATGGTAAAGTCTTATCTGGAAAACACACCCGATAAAAATATCAGCATCAATGGAAGCGATGAAAATGTCATCCATTCCATCCTAGCCTCTTTTAAATTGATCGGAATAGATGAAGAACGACTTCACTACACCCTTCTGAGTGACAAACATGCTGAAACAGAGATTATTGCGATCAACAATCCTAATTATCACACAAGAGTTGACTCCATTGATACCGATAGTCTAATAGTTAAAGTGGATGATGCTGTTAGTGAAACTGCTGCTGGTGATGATCAAACAGACCTAACTGTTATTCCAGAAAATACATCTCCAAGAGAATGGATTCCTTGTCCGGATGTGAATACCAAAGAAAGCTATCCCCGCATTGAATATATATTGTTTGGTACAGCCTCTTATAAAGTATCCTGTCCGGATGCCTTAAAACAATACGCCAAAGCGGCAAAAAAATACTTGGATGATAAGGGAGGCAAAATTGTGATCACGGGTCATACCGATAAGGATCAAAGACAAGTCAATAATCTTTCACTTGGCTTAAAACGGGCAAGTGAAGTAAAGAAGTACATGATGCGATATGGCATTCCTTCAGATCGAATTGAAACCTATTCGAGAGGGGATTCTGAGCCAATTGGAGATAACAATACTGCCGCCGGTAAACAATTAAACAGAAGAGTCACTATTGAATTACAATGATAAACAGCATTTAGATTATGTTTCAAGATTTAAATCCATTAGATAAACCCACAGCCATTTTGGAGATCGTAATAATGTTAGCCGTTGCTGCCATTCTAGGGTTTTTGATAGGTTATCTGTTACAAAAACTTCAAAAAGACAGATTGAGATCTGAGTTAAGGTTTAATGCCGATAAGTATAATACTTTGAACAAGCGATATGATGAAATGCTTCAAGAGAATAGAGAAACTGATCATGTTATCAGCGATTTGAGAAATAGAATTACCAACTTGATTTCGGAATTGGATAGCATGAAAGATGAGAATAAAGATTTGAAACTTGAAATAGAAAATCTTATTGATAATGAAAGTGATGATACGGAGATTAAATCCCTCAATGCCTATATTGCAAGGTTAAAAAAGGACAAAGAAGATTTAAAAGCTAAAATTGAGGATGCTGAAAACAGGGAGGAATTCGATGCTGAATTAGAAAAGTTTAAAACCGAGATTGAACAACTCACGGAAACTAACAAAACATTACAGTCAGAAGTAGCACAATTGAATGAACAAAAAAACAATAATGGTGATGTTCAAGCCTTAAACGCCTACATTGCTCGATTAAAAAAGGACAAGGAGGAATTAAAGGAAAAATTAGAAGTAGCAGAAGATACTACTCCATTCGAATCCGAATTGGAAAAGTTGAAAAATGAGATCAAACAGCTAACAGTAACTAACCAATCATTGCTATCTGAAACGGAGCAATTAAAGGAGCAAAAAAATAACAATGGTGATGTACAAGCATTGAACGCATACATTGCTCGATTGAAAAAGGACAAGGAAGACTTAAAAGCCAAAATAGAGGAAGCAGAAGATACCAGTCAATTGTATGCTGAAATCGAAAAAATGAAAAATGAGATCAATCAACTTGATCAAACAAACAGCGCGCTACAAGCAGAGATTGAACAATTAAATACGCAAAAAGCTGAAAGCGGTGATATTCAGGCCCTAAACGCATACATCGCCCGATTGAAAAAAGACAAGGAAGATCTGAAAAGTAAATTAAGTGAGCAAAGTGCCCAGGACAATACTAATGAGATCAGGGCATTAAATACAACCATCGAAGAGCTAACCCAACGCAATGATGCCTTAACGGAAGAAATAAAACAAATGAAAACTGCTGTTCTTCCCAACTTTCCGGGATCAACCAGCTCTTCAAATGAAAAGAAAGTATCGAAACCTGAATCAAAACCGCTTTCAATTGAAGCCTTTAAGATCAAAAAATTAGCATTGTTTCAAAGTATCGGCGAAGTTCCAGAAAGCGAAAAAGACAACTTGGTAGAAATCAACGGCATTGGACCATTAATCGAAGCTAAACTCAATACAATCGGTATTTATACTTTCCAGCAAATCGCCAATCTCACGGAAAAAGATATCGCTAATGTTACGGATCTTATCGAATTTTTTCCCGGCAGGATAGAAAGAGATAAATGGGTAAAACAAGCTCAATCCCTATTACAGGAAAGTGAGGCTTAATTAGGCTCATCGGTGTTCAAATAGATAAAAACTCCGGGATAATTGGATTTTAGCTCAGTTAGTTTTTGTGTGGCATCTTCATAAGTTAAATAAGGACCAATAACATACTTATACATTCCTTTATCCAAATAGCTTATTGGCACACCGTAGTCCCTCAAATTAAATCTATTAATGGTTTTGGATTTATTGATAGCCGCTACTTGAACATAAAATTTGTCTTTCTCCAAAACATAAATTGACCTTAGGCTGGCCTCTGTTTCACCTGATACAGTTCCCCTATTACTATTAGGATCAACTATTTTAAATTCGACTCTCCTATTCATTCTGGCTTCCTCTTTCGTATCGAGGGCTAAGCTCGTTTCTCCGTAAGCCAAATACCTGATTCTG
>JAGQYH010000163.1 GCA_020436175.1 Bacteroidota bacterium | reverse complement strand
CAGCGTGTTCAATAATTGGAACTTGAGGTAAATTGACGTCTTTATTCGAAATGGGGCGACCTTGTTTTCTCTCTTTTGCATATTCCAAAGAGGCATAATAAGCTGCACTGGCAATGGAGCAGGAATGCATGCCGACAGAAATTCGGGCGCTGTTCATCATTTTAAACATATATTTCAGTCCCATGTTTTCTTCGCCTACCAAATATCCTCGGCAATCATTGCTTTCACCCATCATCAAGTGGGCAATCGGTGCTCCACGGTAGCCGAGTTTGTGATAGATACCGCTCGTAGTGACATCGTTGGCTACCAATTGTCCATCTTCATATCGCTTTTTGGGAACAATAAACATGGAGATCCCTTTGGCTCCTTTAGGGGCGTCTTTCACTCTGGCCAGCATCATGTGCACAATATTGTCACAGGCATCGTGGTCGCCGCAGGAGATAAAAATTTTCTGACCTTTAATTAAATAGTAACCATTTTCTGTTGGCGTTGCAGAAGTAACAATATCGGAGAGCGAACTCCCGGCTTCCGGTTCTGTGAGCGCCATGGTGCCTTGCCATTTGCCTTCGTATAGTTGGTTGAGATAAAGTGATTTTTGTGCATCATTACCAAAGGCAGCAATCAATTCACTTGCACCTTGTGACAGGCCGTAAAAAGCAACTGCTGAATAGTTAGCGGCGGCCATAATAAAGGAAGCCGCCCAACTTACCATCATCGGTAATTGTTGTCCGCCTTTTTCATAATCTGCAGCGCTGGAGATCCAGCCTTGTTCGCCGATCATTTCCATGATGCCCTTCATCTTTTCATGTACATAGATCTGTCCGTCTCTCAATTCCGGCTGATTTGTATCCATTTCTCTGTGAATGGGGTAAAGGTGATTTTCTGCCAGACTATTGGCACTATCCAACACCATTTTAAAAGATGCCTCGTCATGATCTTCATACCGGCTTAAAGCACAAAGACTTTTTACATCATGCACTTTGAACAAGACAAAATCAACGAGTTCTTTACTATAAAACTGAGCCATATTATTGTTTGAAACACTAAAGTATCTTTTGCACTTCGACTTTCAAAATTAATCCTATATTGTATGACCATGAAAAAGCATATACCTAACACAATTACATTGGTCAATCTGGCTTGTGGGAGTTTAGCGGTGATCTACACGTTAGAGGGGCGATATATCTGGGTGTTGATGTTGGTGATCATATCGCTGGTGGCTGATTTTGCGGATGGCTTGATCGCGCGGGCATTGAATGTGAAATCTGATTTAGGTAAGCAATTGGATTCATTGGCAGATGGTGTCACTTTTGGGTTATTGCCGGGCATCATTTTATATGTCTTGATCCAAAACGCGTTTGCGATACCATTGTCTGAGGATATTACCAATACCATTCAATATCAACCGGCTTTTTTAAGGATGGAACATTTAGGATTGTTGTACACGATCTTTGCTATTTTCAGGCTTGGAAAATTCAATATCGATACGCGACAATCAGAGAATTTTATCGGTTTGGCCACACCGGCAGCTGCTTTGTTTGTTTTAGGTTTACTGATGATTTATCAATTTCAAGGACCTTATTTTTTGGAGTTGGTGCAAAATGGTTATTTTCTAATAGGTACAACGGTTTGTTTGGCAGCTTTAATGATATCTGAACTGCCTATGTTTTCATTTAAGATCAAAGGTTTGAAATGGAAAGGCAATGAAATGCGCTTCATTTTCCTGTTACTTTGTATTCCGGCTATATTGTTTTTAAAGTGGTCGTGTTTACCGGTGATTATTGTTTTATACGCCGTGGCCAGCGTTTCTGAAAAACATTTGTTTTAGATCAGATTAAGTTCTTTGGCTCTTAAAACCAATCCGATTGATGTTTTTTTGTCAAACTTTTTCAATAGGTTTTTACGATGGAAATTAACGGCATCTTTCCCGATAAACAGTTTGTCTGAGATATCTGATGTGGTATATTCTTTGGCGATATACTTTAAAATTTCAAACTCTCTGTTGGATAACTTTGGTGTTTCGTCGGTTAACTCACTATTGATGTTTAACAAGTAGGTTGATTTGGATAAAAGCTCATCCAGATCAATTGAAATGTGCAGGCTGTACACTATCCCGCCATTTAGATCTGTTTCAAGTGCTTTGGTAATATTAGCTATCCATCGCTCTTCCCCCTTACCGTCTTTCACTTTATAGCATAAGGTAATGGGTATGTTTGGGTTTTTGGCAAAACTTTGATTGGTAACGTTGACTAAAAAAAAGGTGTCCGGATGTAAAATTTTATTGTACACCAGATTTTTATCCTTTTTCAAAGATTCCGTTGAAATATCATAATAATTTCTGCCTTTCAAATTGAGTAAGTAGGGATTGAGTGCTCCGGTGACCCAAATGATGTAAGGTAACTTATCTAAAGTATCTCCAAGTTTCGTAAAATCACTTCTTTGAAGATTGGAGTAATCAAGGCCATCTGCTTCAATAGATGACAAAACATGTTGTAATATTTTTTCAAGTTTTTTCAAAAAGAAGAATTCGTGACAATAAAGAAGTATTCTAAATTAAGAAAAATAGACTATCATATAAATGATATATGCGAAGTGTTTTGGTTTTAACATAAAAACTACTATATGTGGTAGTGTTCGATTGTTTGTTTTAAGTTAATTACTAAATACTGTTTTAAAGTGTGTCAGAATAGTGTAGATTTTCTGAATTTCAATAAGTCATTAAAAGCTGTTACCAAATTAAAATCAGATCAATCAGTAGAAAAAACAGCAATAATGATATTCCCAGACTAATGGCTATTTTGTTGGTGTATAGCTTATTAAAATAGTTAAAAATCAGGTGAAACGGAAAGCTTAGGACAAACCACATCAAGTAATTTTGCATCGGAACACTTACGGCATCCCAGATCCAAAGTTGATAGTGAATAGCAAAAGGTTCAATGAAAAAGTCAAATGCCAACATCAAACAACTCCCTACCAAAGCGATCAATATATTTTTGGACACCAACAGTCGGGCAAAGTAATTGGTTAAATAGATCAATAAGATCCAATTGACGGATAATATCAAAGGAGTATCCATCCATTTGGGTCCTAAATGTTTATGATAGGAATAGGCGCCAAACAAAACACCTGTTTTTACCCCTATTACTTCAGCGAAGTAACCCAAAGCTCCAATGAGCAATAAACTTAAAATAAAATTTTTGGAAATATTTTGATGAAATCCAAGGAGCATCAAAAAGCCGAACAAAAGATTTAGCGGCGTTAAGGATACCCAAATATTGGCTATTGGAGGAATCATAAATCCTATAATTCCAACTATATAAACATGGGTTACAACAATATAAGGCCAATTACGCTTGATCCAATCCATTAATTCCGGAGGCTTTCAAATTTGGGGCAATTAAGATACGAAGCAAAATAAATAATTTCATGGCATTGGGGATTCGAATTCTATTTTCTTGAATGGCAGCAGGAGAAACATGACATAGTTTTTTGAATAATGCATAGTAGTATTTGTAGGCCAGATAAACACCTTTTCTAACGTCTTTGGGTAATCTTAAGATACCCTCAAAGGCTGCTTCAAAGTCAGCTTGAATATCTTTTTCGATCAACTTTTTACTATGCTCATCAAAGGAATTGAATAGAACATTAGGAAAGTAGATTCTTCCTCGATCTTCAAAATCACTTTTCATATCCCTAAGAAAATTCACCTTTTGAAAGGCCGCTCCTAATTTTCGTGCCGAATTTTTTAAACTTTCAAATGCTTTTTGATCGCCATTAACAAAGACTTTCAAACACATTAAGCCAATTACTTCAGCACTTCCATAAATGTATTCATCGTATGTTGTACCGCTATGCTCCCCATTTTCAAGATCCATTTCCATGCTATTGAAGAAAGCCTCGATTAGTTCTTTTGGAATGGCAAATTGATTAACTGTTCGTTGGAAGCTGTGAAGAACGGGATATGGACTTACTTTGTTTTTGATCGCTCTATAAGTCGAATTTCTATAATCGTGTAACAATATTCTACGCTCCTCAATACTTAAATCCAAAAAGGTATCTACAATTTCATCTGTATATCTTGAAAAGGCATAAATAGCATAAATATGACTCCTAATAGCCCGGGGAAATGCCTTAATGCCCAATGTGAAACTAGTGCTGTATTGATGAGTAGTTAATTTACTGATCTCGCTCGATGTTGCATGATGAAGGGATAGCATAATTAAATTTTTTGATCTTTAAAAATTTCTTTGGCCACTACTTCTCCGGAGATGATAGAAGGTGGTACGCCCGGTCCTGGCACCGTTAACTGACCGGTATAATAAAGGTTTTTTACTTTTTTGCTTTTTATGGATGGTTTGAGGATGGCCGTTTGCTTTAACGTATTGGCTAAACCATAAGCATTCCCTTTGAAAGCATTGTATCTTGATTTAAAATCTTGATGAGCAAAGCTCTTTTTATAGACAATATGATCACGGATAGTATCGCCGGTTTGAGCTTCCAATCTTTTGATCATTAGGTCAAAATATTGCTCTCTTGTATTTTCAGTATCATCAAGATCCGGCGCAGTAGGCATCAAAAAAAATAGATTTTCCTGACCCTCCGGTGCAATGCTGGCATCTGTTTTAGATGGGCAACAAACATAAAAAAGCGGGTCGCTTGGCCAGGAAGGTTGATCATACACTTCAATTGCATGTTGCTTGAAATCTGCATCGAAGAACAGATTGTGATGTTGGAGGTTTTTAATTTTTTTGTTGACACCTACGAAAAACAATAGACTGGACGGCGCCATCACTCTTGAATCCCAATACTTAGGTTTATATTTTCTGAACGCCTTCGGTAATAACTCTTGCTCAATATGGTGGTAATCTGCGCTACCAACTAAAATATCCGTTGCATATTCGCCTTTTGAGGTAATAATTTTAGTAGATCTCTTGTTGGTGACAACAATTTCTTTGACAGTATTATCATACTCAAATTTTACACCCAATTCTTCCGCTACAGCCACCATGGCTTTAATGATTTCGTGCATGCCACCCATGGGATACCAAGTGCCCAAGACCAGATCGGCATAATTCATCAAACTATACATGGCCGGAGTATTTTCAGGAGTGGCTCCCAAAAAAAGTACGGGAAATTTCAAAAGTTCTCTTAAATGTGGATGCTTGAAATGCTTGTCAACATGTTTTGTCATGGAGGTAAGCATTTGCAACTTAAAAATAGATTTGAAAACTCTCCAATCTGCAAATTCCATGATCGACCTACCGGGCTTATGTACAAATTCATGAATGCCAACATTGTATTTATATTCTGCTTCTGAAAGAAATTTCTTCAACAGCGCTGCGCTGCCCGGTTCCAATTTTTCAAACAAGGCATAAAGCTCTTCCAAACCGGCCGGAACATCCATCTTTTGATGGTCATTAAAATAAATTCTGTATCCCGGATCAAGTCTGATTAAATGATAGTAATCGGAAGTTTTCTTGCCAAAGGCTTCAAAGAAATTATCAAAAATCTCCGGCATCCAATACCAACTGGGACCCATATCAAACGTAAAACCACTGGCTTGAAAAACGGAGGCACGTCCGCCCGGTCCGCTATTCTTTTCTAAGACGGTTACTTGAAAGCCCCTTTTGGCTAAATGACAAGCGGCAGAAATTCCACTAAAACCTGATCCTATTACAATTACTTTTTTCAATTACCTGATTTATGGTGTTGAAACAATAAAGTTCTTTAATTGTTTAATTCGAAAATAAAGTACTTAGTTAATATGTATTAATTCGTCTATAATTTTCGCAGAGAGCATGCAAAGCGGAATACCGCCACCCGGATGAACACTTCC
>JAGQYH010000162.1 GCA_020436175.1 Bacteroidota bacterium | reverse complement strand
TTGATAATTCTACTGTGGATGGCTATGGCATTCGCTTTTCAGAACGGAACGAAACTTTAAGGGTTAACGGAGAGATCACTGCAGGAGATGCGGAAGATTATCATTTGTTGGAGGGAACAGCTGTTCGAATATTTACAGGCGCTCCCGTTCCATCCGGTGTAGATACAGTGGTGATGCAGGAATATGTAGAAAGACATGACAACTGCATTACCATAAATGATAAAAACTTACAGCTTGGTTTTAATATCAGGAAGAAAGGTGGTCAGCTAAAGAAAGGCGCGGTTACACTAAAAAAAGGAAGTCGAATAACGGCTTCAGGCATTGGCTTTTTAGCCTCTATCGGTCGATTTTCTGTAGCAGTTTATCAGCAACCTGAAATTTCCATTTTGGTTACCGGCAATGAGTTTTTGGAAGAAAGTGAAAGTTTAACACTGGGAAAGATATATGACAGTAATGGCCCAATGTTACAAGCGGCATTGAATCGAATGGGGTTCAACTGTACTACCGGAACGGTTAAAGATGATCTTAGTGAACTAAAAAATAGTGTTGAACAAGCAATAGAAACGGCTGATTTATTGATCATCACCGGAGGCGTTTCAGTAGGAGATTATGATTTCACCAAAACTGCCTTGGTATCAGTAGGTTTTGAGACCATCTTTCATAAAGTAAGACAGAAACCAGGGAAGCCTATCTTATTGATGAAAAGAACAGACGGCAAAATTGCGGTTGGCTTACCGGGCAATCCGCAGTCAGCCATCATTGGATTTTACATATATGTATGGCCGGTATTAATGAAAAAGATCGGCGCGGCTAATCTTCACCTTCCCAAAGTAACCGTCCCTTGTCTTCATGAAATTAAAAGGGTGGACGATCAAAAAACTCATTTTGTAGCAGGAATTATTAGTGAAAAGGGATTTATGGCAGGAACCATACAAGCTTCGCACATGTTGCTTTCCATGGCTCAGGCCAATGCCATTGCCATAGTTCCTGAAGACAAACTTTTGATCCGTGAAGGAGATTTAATCACATGCTATTTAATTGGATAAAATGAAAGTAACGGTATTGCTGTTTGCTCAATTAGCAGAATTGTTTCCATCCTCAACATTGGAAATAGAAGTAACCTCTCTGCAGGAGATAATTGAAAATTTGGAGAGTAAAAACCCGGATTTTATTGGTCAACAATATTCAGTAGCGATCAATGAAGAAATAGTTCAGAATGAAATAGCTTTAAAGGATGGAGATATAGTTGCATTGCTTCCACCATTTGCAGGTGGTTGATCAATCGAATTGTCTCTCAGAGCCAAACGAGAAATCTTACAGCTCTAATCCTTTTCATTTTAAAACACTCGCTCGGCTTTTGCCGAATGAGTGATATTTAGTAGCTTTTAGCTACGATTGAATGCCATTACAAAATGAAGAAACCAAAGAAAGTATTTGTTGAAGGACCGATTTCTCCTGATTTTATTAGTCGATCTATTGCTCAACACAGCACTAAAACCGGCATTGGGGCACATCAGATCTTTTTAGGACAAGTTAGGGCAGACATCCTGGATGGACATCAAGTGAAGGCCATAGAATACTCGGCTTATGAAACCATGGCTGAAAATATCTTTCATGACATTAGAGAAGCGACTTTTGCTCAATTCGATTTGAGTTGTATGCATATTTATCATAGTTTGGGAGAAGTGAAAGCCGGAGAAATCTGCTTATTCGTATTTGTCTCCTCCAAACATCGCGAGGCATGTTACAAAGCCATTCACGAGTTGGTAGAAGCTATAAAAGCTAAAGTGCCTATTTTTGGGAAAGAGATATTCGAAGACGGAGCGCATATCTGGAAGGTGAATACTTGAAACTTTAGACACTATTTTCAATACCTTTAGGCACTTGAAACGCATAAATTTAGTCACTCCAAATGGTAGATATTACACATAAAATAAGCAGTTTAAGATTCGCAAGGGCACAAGCGATAGTCAAAGTTTCTAAACAAGACACTATTGCAGCGATAATCAATCGTTTGGTGCCGAAAGGGGATGTGTTCAGCATGGCCAAAACGGCCGGATTATTTGCGGTGAAGCAAACGGCCAATTTGATCCCGGATTGTCATCCAATGCCTATTGAATATACCGATATACAATTTGATACCGACGGTTTGTCCATCAAAATAATTGTTGAAGTGGCCACGATTTATAAAACTGGCGTTGAAGTGGAAGCCATGACTGGCGCTTCGATTACTGCATTAACCATTTACGATATGTTGAAACCGATCGATAAAAATGTATCGATTGAAAATATAGCCTTGGTTGAAAAGAAAGGCGGTAAATCTGATTTTAATGTACCACCGCCAAATAATTTTAAAGCTGCCGTTTTAGTGGTGTCCGATTCTGTATCTGAGCAGAAAAGTAAAGATAAAGCCGGAGAAAAAATCCTTTCAAAATTGAAAAATTTAGGAGTTCAAAATAGTGAAAAGAATGTTGTGCCGGATGAAAAGCCTGCCATTGAACAGGCCATAAACGACCTTTACAGCCAATCAACTGATCTGATCTTAACGGTTGGAGGAACCGGTTTGTCGCCCCGGGATATCACGCCGGAGGTAGTGTCCCGAATGATCGACAGAGAAATTCCAGGCTTGATGGAAACAGCTAGAAATTACGGTCAGCAACGAACGCCGATGGCCATGCTGTCCAGAGGTATTGCCGGATTCAAGGGAAAGACTTTGATTATCACGTTGCCCGGTTCTACCAAAGGTGCGACGGAATCATTCGATGCGCTTTTTCCCTATTTGTTCCATGTTTTTAAAGTCTTGAATATCGATTTCAAACATTGAAACAGGTAAAATCGAAACCCAACACATTCTTCTTATTGAATGATAAATGCTTTGCTCTTTAACGGTAAGCCGTCTTCGGAATATCCCGTTAAAAAGTAATGTCCGGCGGGCAAACCATTCAAAGGAATAGATGTATCGGAAGAACCTGAATTGAAAATCGTCTCAGTATGAAAAACAGTTCTACCCATGATATCTACCACAGTTAAAGTAAGATTTTCACTTTTCGATAAGTTAACAGCGATATGTAAAACTTCATTTTGACCTATTACTGTAGGTCGAATGGAAATTTGATCAATGTATGTCTGGTTGTTTGTGGCAGTAATCACCGGATGATTGATATAGGTATTATAATAAGTTCTGCCAAAAATGATAAACATGGCCAATGCATAGGATTTTCCGTTGACCGTCGGAATGCCTAAGTAATAATCTTTATCGCCAATGCAGGTGGCGCCGGCTACATTAGTGGTATTTAAATAAGGTTGGTTATTATCTCCTACTACAATTGTACTGTACTGTCTCAATCCGTAATAAGCTTTGTCCATGGCATTTTTATACTGCTCCCCGGAAACAATACCGTATTTTAATCCGGTTAAAATACCATAGCCGAACATGGCCGTACAAGAGCTTTCCAAATAGTTGTTTTCCTCTTCCATTCTGTAGGGCAATTGATACCAATGTCCGGTAGTTTCATCTTGTAAGTCGGGCAGATCGTCTATCATATCTTTCAATGAATTGGCAACAAAATCCCATTCAGGATGATCTTCTTCCATGTTATTCAATAATTCACTTAAAGTAACGATTACCCAACCATTACCTCTTCCCCATAACTCACTGCTTCTTCTGGTAGAATCATTGGCCCAATCCGACTGAGAGCAGAAATCAATATCATAAACATTGTTGCCATCCCAGCCGTGCACCCAAAATCCGGTGGCATCATCTCTTAGTTTTTCTTGGTGGGCTTTAATTTGATCAATTAATTCAGTGAGGTAAAACTCATCATTTGTTGCCCTATACATGGCCAACAAGAAAACACCGATCATGTAAACCGTATCATCCCAAAGCTCCGGGGCATAAGCAATATGGGATACGCCACCGTTCTCCACTCGAATGATATTCAGATAGTCATTCAATACTCTTTTCGCTGTTTGAAGGTAGATGTATTCATCAGTTACCCGATACACGAACGCCATACCATTGGCAGAAGCCACGCCGTTGGGAAATAAACCGTTGGCGATCAAGATATTTCTATTCATGGCTTGTCGCACATAATTCAAATATTTGGCTTTTTCTTCCGGTGGAGCCATTTCATATTGAATTTCCATGGCATGCAGCAAAGTGGCATTTTGCCATGTCCAACCATAATTTTGTGCAGGTCGGTATTCTTCTCGGGCAAAATTGTCAAGAGAATCGATCCAGGTTTGACTAAATAGAGTAGTAGTAAAGAGTAAAGGAAGTAGGGATGCAATAAATTTCATGCTGACTGATGATTTCGGCGAAAAGATAGCAACAAAACTTCAATTGTCCGGCCAATACAATTCCGTAAAATAAATCTTTCATCCATTTTACTAATTTTAGGTCGAAATGAACAAATGCCTCTTCATATTACTATTCAATTTACTGATCAGTACCGGTGTCCGGTCGCAAAGTTTGTTGGAAAATTTGCCGATTTTAAACTGCATGACTACCAAGTATCTGTTCAGCAGTTATGACCCTACAGGAGGTAATTCAGATGGTTTTGAATCCGGGAATTACCTTTATACAAAAGACAGAGGCAGCATCAATAATCCCGATTTTACAGGAACTTCTGAGAGTAAGGAATATGTGATGGTTGATATTAAAGGAACCGGAGCGATGAAGAGGTTTTGGAATGCCCGATTCAACGATGGAGATACGGTTAGGTTTTATATTGATGGGAGTTTGGAGCCTACTATCGAAATGACTTTGTCGGAAATTTTTGATCAAAAACTTTATCCTTTTGATAGTCTGTTAACGTTGAATTATACAGAGAACACGGGGGCATTTTTGACCTATCAGCCTATATTTTTTGAGTCAAACCTGATTGTTACCATAGATAATCCATCCGGTTTCTATCAGTTTGATGTAGAGATCTATGGCGATCGATCGGTTACTCAGGAAGAAGTGTTACACCAATCAGAGGAATTGCAGGTATTGGCCGCCAATGCCGGACAGCGTCCTGCCTATCTTGAAAATTTAACTTGGGACAGTTTGGAGGTTAGTTTGGCTGCCGGAGAAAGCATTGAGTTGTTCAATCGATCAGGAAGTTATACCATAAAGGCTATCGAGTTGGAAATAGAAGGGATAGATAATACCAATTCCAATAATGTGTTGATAGATGATTGTCGTTTTGTAGTCGGAAGCAGTCGATTTAAAATGAATATTGACCCCAATGCTTCCGGCTATAAAATCATTGGACTACAAAATAACAGAACAGGCAAAAGAAGAGCAAGGGTCAAAATTAACGGACAGAATAAACCCAATTGGTTCATTGAAGGAGATGATTATATTGATCATATTTGGAAAGAATACACCTATACTATTCCCGGAGGTAACAGCATCAACAGCGACAGCCTTACAATAGAATTAGAACAAGTAAACGGATTATGGGTAGATTTTAAATATTGGATGGTTTGTGATGGCGTGATTACAGATAGCATAGATGTTGGTGATCCGCAAAGTGAACTGGCACATGGCTATCAGGTAGAAGGGCAGCTGATAGAAGGATCGATGATGGGCAGAGGAGCCATCAATCAGGCAGTAAAAAATTCCAATTCGGATATTCTGAATAATTTACTCGTACAAGCCTTTTGGGACGGCAGTACTTCGGCTGCCATCAATGCTCCGCTCAGTTATTTTTGTTTTTTAGGAGAAAGAGATGCCAGTATTACGAGGTCAATAGCGGCAGGTTACGATGGATCTGTTTTCTATAATTATTTTCCAATGCCATTCGCTGAACAAGGAAGAATATTACTTAAGAATAGAAGTGCCAATGCCATCAATAACGTTAAAGTTCGAATAGCTTATGAAGCGGAAAGCCAAGTGAATAAG
>JAGQYH010000161.1 GCA_020436175.1 Bacteroidota bacterium | reverse complement strand
TGGCTTGTCTCAATGCAGTAAGGGTTTTAGGCATTGGTCGAACGACTTGTTCCGGTAAACTGTGTACATCAATCATGAGTTCTATTTGTAAAAATTCACTGGATGTTGCCACATAGATCTGATGCTGATAACCAATGGAAGAGAATTGAATGGTGTCACCTTTTTGAGTGGTGAATACAAAAATTCCGTCGGCATCTGTGATGGTTCCTCGGTTATTTCTTAAATTAACAATATGGGCGTATGGAATAGGAATAGAATCACTTCCGGCTTGCAAAACAATTCCTGATAGTTGTACCAGATTATCATTTTGTCCCAAAGATCTTCCGGTAGAAGCAACCATGATCAGTATTGCGATAAATAGTCGGATATAAATTTTTTAATGCGGCCACAAAGCTAAAAGTATCATCGATTTGGAAGGGTTAAATATGTTTAATGATGAATTACCAAAGTGTTCAGATGTTTTTTATTCAGATACACTTACATTTATAAAAAATTAAAGCCATGAATAGAGATCATTCGTTCCAACATATGCGACAAACCTATCAACAAGGAGCACTATTGGAAGAGGCCATATCTAAAGATCCTATTGTAGAGTTTAATCTTTGGATGAAGGCGGCTATAGAAGATGCTATTTTTGAACCCAACGCGATGTCCTTGGCAACTGTTGGATCTGATAGCCAACCGTCTTGTAGAATTGTCTTGTTAAAGGAAGTGTTGGAAGGTAAATTCATCTTTTATACGAATTATTCCAGTAAAAAGGGAAGACAAATAAAAGAGAATGGCAAAGTGGCATTATTGTTTTGGTGGATTCAACACGAGCGACAAATTAGAATTGAAGGCAGCATTAAGAAAGTACCGAGAACAACTTCGGAGCAGTATTTTCAAGTTCGGCCGTTGGGCAGCAGAATAGGAGCAATTGCTTCTCCTCAAAGTCAAGTTATTGACAATAGAGCAGCTATCAATGATTTATATAAAGCAGCGGAAACGCAATTTGTGGATGGCGAAACCAAATGCCCGGAGCATTGGGGCGGTTATGAAGTAGAACCTCATTTGATAGAGTTTTGGCAAGGTCGTGAAAATCGCTTGCACGATAGGATTCAGTATTCATTAGTTAATGGTGAATGGAAAATTGACCGATTAGCCCCCTAGCTTTTAAAAGTCTCAAGTATAAAAAAAGCCATTCCAACATTTTCTATACTTAGAAAACCGGAATGGCTTATAACTTGGTGAGGGTTTGACTAGTTTACTGCGTCGTCAAGTTTCTTACCAGTATTGAATTTTACAACTTTTTTAGCTTTGATCTTGATCTTAGCACCAGTTGCAGGGTTTCTTCCTTCTCTAGCAGCTCTTGACTTTACTTCAAAAGAACCAAAACCAGGAAGGCTTACTCTTTCTTGCTTCATTAATGAGCCGGTGATTGCATCTAAAACTGCGTCTAAAGCAGCAGCTGCATCTGTTTTTGTAGATCCTGTTTGCTTAGCTATGCTATCAATTAAATCTCCTTTGTTCATAACGTTTTTGTTTAAATTGGTTAATAATTAATTTCTTTATTAGTATGAGCAAATTTATACCCTTTGCCATATATTCCAAATAGAATAAGCCACTTGTGGATAAATATCCCCCGTAAATAGGGAGTTATACACATTTTTAAGTGCTTTTAATGGTAATTAACACTTTATTATGGGATTTAATGTCCCAAATTTAAAGGGCAAGACATACATTTATTCATTAATTTTATGCCTTATGAGAACTATAATCCTTAAATTCTGCCTGTTTGCAGCACTAATATTGGCCTTTGGAACACTGACCAATTGTGCCAAATCCGGATGCCCTGCCAATGAATCATTGTATAAAGAATCCATGGGCGAAGCCGGAGGCAAGTCATCTAAAAAGAGTTCTAAAAATAAATCAGGCGTTTTAATCCCTGAAGGCAAAGCCGGAAAGAAATACTAAACAATGTATTAAGTTTCAAACTTAAAGTCTCAAGTTTCAAGTGGAACTTACTAGTACAAATTTGGATCTTTTTAGAAATTAGGTTTGAGGTTTCGAAACAAATCTTTTAATGTATCACTCAGTATAATTTTTAATTTTCTTTACTTGAGTCTTGAGTCTTGAGTCTTGAGTCTTGAATCTTGAATCTTGCTTATTCGTATCTCAACGCTTCAATAGGATCTTGACGAGCGGCCTTAACGGCAGGATAAAGACCGGAGATCAGTCCAACTACAAAACAAAAGGCAATGGCCACGCCCATCCATAACCAGGGAATGACAAAAGTGGATTTAATGGCTAATACCGCCACCAAGTTGCCAAAAATGATACCCAATATGATGCCTGCCAATCCTCCGATTTGACAAATTAAAATGGCTTCAAACAAGAATTGTGATAATATATTAGTATTCGATGCCCCGATCGCTTTCAATGTGCCGATCTCTTTGGTGCGTTCCGTAACGGAAACCAGCATGATATTCATTAACGCGATGGCTGCGCCAAAAAGAGTTACCAAACTGATTACAAAACCACCGATGGTTAGTTTACCCGTCATTTCATTCAGCATATCCAAAATGCCGTTGCTCTGGATGATGGCGAAATTGTTTTCTTCTTTGACTTCCAATCCTCTAGCCATTCGCATAGTGCTGATAGCCGTTTGTTTGGCGATTTCTAATTGTTTGGAATCGGTAGAAGCAATACTCAAGCCATAAGAAGTCTGTTGATTGAGATAATTGCTTTTCGCATTTCTAACGGGAATGATCACAAAGGCATCGGATGTCAATAAACTCGATCCTTTGGGAGCCAATATGCCAATTACCTTATATCTTCTACCATCTAATCGGATATTTTCACCTACTCCTTTTTCGAGATTATCGAAGATCTTTTCAGCGGCAGAGTTACCAAGAATGATCAAGTTATTACCGGATTCAATTTCATCTTGTGTGAAATTTCTGCCAAACAAAACTTGGTGACCTTCTGTATGGATGTAATTCTCATCACTGCCATGTACCCATATATTCGGATCGGAGAGTTTATTTCTGTAATTGATCTTGCTCACCCATGAACAAGTCACCTGTATCGATACCGGTAAATCGATCGGTAAGTTATTTTTGAAACGTTCCGCTTGCTTCAGATCAATGGCTTCCCAAACTTTTGGCGGCTCTGCTTCATCATCTACCGTAAAATCGGCACTGACATTTTTTATCTTAAAGGTGTTGGCCCCGATCGAACTGAAATCACTGTTGACATAAGATTTAATGCCGTCAATAGTCGTGAGAATACCTACCAAAGCCAAAATGCCCAACGCAATGATCGAGCATGTAATGATGGTTCTTGTTTTGTTGTCTTTGATTGACTTAAATGAAAGTCGTATGCTTTCCCAAATATTCACTCAATAAAGATAGGTTGCAATTTTTTTTATCTCTGTTAAGTATGCTTAATCTTTTATTTTGTTGGAAACTATTTGCAATCAAAACCGCTTAATTCTATTATATAAATAGTATTTTTTAGTACTTTTGCGCCCAAATTAACTAAGTAATTTAACCTAAAATTTTCTACTATGGCTTTTGATATAGAAATGATCCAAAACGTTTATTCCAATTTAGCTAAAAAAGTTACTGCTGCCAAAGAAGTATTGGGCAGACCAATGACCTTAGCTGAGAAGATTTTGTATGCTCATTTAGATGCTGACACAGAATTGAAAGAGTACCAAAGAGGAAAAGCGTATGTGGATTTTGCCCCGGATAGAGTTGCAATGCAGGATGCAACAGCTCAAATGGCTTTGTTACAATTCATGCAAGCCGGTAAAAAGAAAGTGGCCGTACCTTCTACAGCACATGCAGATCATTTAATTCAAGCCAGAATTGGTGCTTCTAAAGATTTACAACAATCGATTAATGAGAATAATGAGGTATTCAAATTCTTAGAATCTGTTTGTAGTAAGTATGGTATTGGTTTTTGGAAGCCGGGAGCAGGTATCATTCATCAAGTGGTTTTAGAAAATTATGCTTTCCCGGGTGGAATGATGATCGGTACAGACTCTCATACCGTAAATGCCGGTGGATTAGGAATGGTAGCGATTGGTGTTGGTGGAGCAGATGCTGTTGACGTGATGGCCGGAATGCCTTGGGAATTAAAAATGCCGAAATTGATTGGTGTAAAATTAACCGGTAAGCTAAGTGGTTGGACAGCCCCTAAAGATGTTATCTTAAAAGTGGCAGGAATCTTAACCGTAAAAGGAGGAACCGGAGCCATCGTTGAATATTTTGGTGAAGGCGCCACCAGCATGTCATGTACCGGAAAAGGAACCATTTGTAATATGGGTGCCGAGATTGGCGCTACTACCTCAACATTCGGTTATGATGCCAGCATGGAGCGTTACTTAAAAGCCACTGATAGAGCTGATGTAGCTGAGTTGGCGAATGGAGTGAAAGAACATTTAACCGGAGACGCTGAGGTGTATGCCAATCCTGAAAAATACTTTGATCAAGTGATCGAGATCGATTTGAGCACTTTGAAGCCGCATTTGAATGGCCCTTTTACGCCGGACTTAGCTACTGAAGTAGGAGATATGACCAAAAAAGCAACCGAACATGGATGGCCATTAGACGTAGAGTGGGGATTGATTGGATCTTGCACCAACTCTTCTTACGAGGATTTATCAAGAGCAGCATCTATTGCTAAACAAGCAGTAGATAAAGGTTTAAAGACCAAAGCAAAATTCGGTATCAACCCGGGTTCTGAGCAAGTAAGATATACCGCAGAAAGAGATGGTTTGTTGGAAATTTTTGAAGAATTGGATGCGTTGATCTTTACCAATGCTTGCGGTCCGTGTATCGGCCAATGGGCAAGATATAACGACCCTAAGAATGCACCGAAGAACAGTATCGTTCATTCTTTCAACAGAAACTTTGCGAAGAGAGCCGACGGGAATCCGAATACACATGCATTTGTAACCTCACCTGAATTGGTAGCCGCCATTGCAATCTCCGGTAAATTAGATTTTAATCCGATTACAGATACCTTGATCAATGATAAAGGAGAACAAGTGAAATTGGACGAACCAACAGGATTTGAATTACCACCGAAAGGATTTGACGTAGAAGACAACGGTTATCAGGCACCGGCGGCGGATGGAGGAAACATCAATGTAATTGTTGCTCCTGATTCCAATAGATTGCAGTTGTTGACACCATTCTCTCCTTGGGAAGGTACGGATCTGAAAGGTATGAAATTATGGATCAAGGCTTACGGAAAATGTACGACAGATCACATTTCAATGGCAGGACCATGGTTGAGATTCAGAGGTCATTTGGATAATATTTCCGATAATTGTTTGATCGGAGCAGTGAATGCATTCAATAAGGAAACCAATAAAGTAAAGAATCAATTAACCGGTGAATATGATGCTGTACCTGCAGTAGGTAGAGCTTATAAAGCCGCCGGAATTGGACATATCATCATTGGTGACGAAAACTATGGTGAAGGTTCTTCAAGAGAGCACGCAGCGATGGAGCCTCGTCATTTGGGAGCAAGAGCCGTGTTGGTGAAGTCATTTGCCAGAATTCACGAAACTAACTTGAAGAAACAAGGGATGTTGGCATTGACCTTCGTTAATCCTGCTGATTACGATAAAATTCAGGAAGATGATAATATTGACATCATTGGATTAACTGAATTTGCGCCTAATAAAAATTTGACCATTGTTTTGCATCATGCTGATGGTTCAACAGAATCATTTGAAGTTGCGCATACCTTTAATCAAGCTCAAATAGAGTGGTTCAAAGAGGGTAGTGCCTTGAATTTGATCAAAAAGCAAAATCAATAAGGAATAATATAACTTTATAATAGAAGGCATCTCACAAAGAGGTGCCTTTTTTGTTTGGGAGCAATTTATCTGATAGTATTACTATCTGTTATATTTTTTAATTTTA
>JAGQYH010000160.1 GCA_020436175.1 Bacteroidota bacterium | reverse complement strand
ATTTGGAGGAACGGAAGCAAAAACCGTCATGATCGATTGGAGCAATCAAAGCAGAACCGGCAAATATGTATTGAGCAATGATCCGTTCGACTATGAAACTGCTCTAGGTAAATTGAAAATCAATACACTTGCGATATCTTTTGAAGCAGACGATATGGCTCCGGAGAAAGCCGTTGAGAACTTATATCTAAAATTCAATCCAACATCAGCTATTAAGCACATTCATATGAAAAATGACCATCCGTTGAACGAAAACTACGATCATTACAGTTGGACCAAAAGGCCGGTTGGTGTCGTAAAGTTGATCAAAGAATGGATGGGGTAGGTGGAAAGGTTTAAGTCTTAAGTCTTAAGAGATAAGTATTAAGTAATAAGATTTGACTTTGACTTTGTGTTTGCACGTGAATTTGATAGCTTCATCACAACAATCCTTCTTCTATCATTCTTTTGGCTCTTAGAATGGCAATGATGGTCATTGTATCCGTAATCTCATTTTTCCAAACCATTTGAAAAGCTTCCTCAAAACTTACTTTTTTAACGGTAAGTGCTTCTGTTTCNTCCGGTGCCTTTTCAACAGTGGTCAGATCAGTAGCGATATATAAAATTCCCAACTCATCTGAAACGGAATTGGACAGATGAATACGTTGAATTTCTTGCCATTCTTTTGCCTCCAAACCCACTTCTTCCTTTAGTTCGCGTTGTGCAGCAGTTAGGATATCCTGACCTACATAACCGCCGCCTTCCGGCATTTCCCAGCTGTAAGCATCAATAGGATAGCGATGTTGTCCAACCAACCAAGTATTGTATTCCTTGTCCAAAGGCAAAATGCCAATGGCGTAATTTTTATAATGTACTTTTCCATAAATGCCTTTATGTCCGGTAGGGGCAATAACATCTTCGTGACTTACAGTTATCCAAGGATTATCGTACACGATCTTTTTACTTACTTGTTGCCAGGGCTTATCCATACTTTTCTATCAATATTTGCTTTAATTTTTCTGTTCCGGTGGTGGCATTTTCGATGATGTAATGCACATTGGGACGATCGTACATAGGTGGTTTTTTTGGATCTACCAAAAATATTGGAACGGATTCATCGGCGTGATAAGCTAAACTCGCAGCGGGATACACGACTAATGATGTGCCGATCACCACTAGAATTTCAGCTTCTGCAGCAATGGCGGCGGCCGGAGTAATCATCGGAACTGCTTCACCGAACCAAACGATATGCGGCCGTAATGGATATCCTTTTTCGCATTTATCATTTGGCGTGATGTCTTCCGTCCAATCGTACACTAAATTTTCGAATCTGGTGCTTCTTGCCTTGAGCAGTTCACCATGTAAATGAATGATCTTTGAAGAACCTGCCTGCTCATGCAGATGGTCAACATTTTGAGTGATTACCGTTACATCGAAGTATTCCTCCAACTCTGCCAAGATATAATGTGCTCTATTGGGTTGTACATTTTTCAGGGCACGACGCCGTTCATTGTAGAATTGTTGCACCAATGCCTGATTTTTTCTCCAACCTTCCGGCGAAGCTACTTCCATTACATCATGTCCTTCCCATAAACCACCGGCATCTCTGAAAGTTTGAATGCCACTTTCTGCACTAACTCCGGCACCGGTTAAAACAACGAGTTTTTTCTTATTCACTTCACATGATTTTAGGGCAGAAAGATACAAAACTATACATCAATGGCTTTAAAGGCCTGTCCCAAATGAGCTGTAATATCAGATGCAATCAGACTGTTGGGATGTTCTTCATGTAAAGCCAAGTCACCGGCTAGACCATGTAAATAAACGCCTAATTTTGCGGCTTCAAAGGAGGCATAGCCTTGCGTCAACAATCCGGCAATAATACCCGTTAAGGTGTCGCCGCTGCCGGCTGTTGCCATACCATTGTTACCGGTGGAATTGAAAGCAACTTGCCCATTGGGATGAGCAATACTCGTGTGTGCGCCTTTAAGTACGACAATGATGTTGTATTGTTTAGCCAGTTCCTGTTGCAAGCTTAATCGTTCAAAATCATTTCCCCATTCACCCACTAATCTTCTGAATTCACCCGGATGCGGGGTTAAAATGGATAATTCCGGTAACTTTTGCAGTAATGATCTGTTTTGCGCCAGAATGTTTAAACAATCTGCATCAATAATCATTGGCGATGGATAATGGTCAATAATATTAGCTGCCAGATCGGTCGCTGGCTTTGAAGTGCCTATGCCCGGACCAATGGCTAAGGCCGAGTAGGTTTTGGATATTTGAAATTCTTTGCATAGTGCCTCCGGAGAAATCGTTAAACACATGGCCTCCGGTACAGCTTCTTGCAAAATAGGTAGGATGTCATCCGGAACGAACAAACTGAGTAGTCCAATACCGGAGCGCAAAGCAGCTTTGGCAGCTAAGATGGCCGCACCGGCTTTACCTTTACTTCCGGCAATCAATAACAAATGGCCATAAGTGCCTTTATGTGAAAACTTACCTCTATCGCGATAAATGAAATGGATCGCATCTCGAGTCAAATATTCGAAAGAAGTATGCATTTCAGCTTCCCCTTGCTTTAACAATCCAATATCCAATACTTGCCAGGAGTTAATAAATCGAGCATTTTCCGGCAGCATAAAGGCCAGTTTAGGGTATTGGAATGAATAGACTTTATCGGCATGTATCGCAGAGCCTTTGGTGGCATCATCAGCAAAAACACCTGTTGGAATATCAACCGAAACGATCGGTATTGCTAAAGTATTCAAATGATCGACTACAGCTTTCAGCAATCCTTTTAATGGTTGATTTAAACCCGATCCCAAAATAGCATCTATAATAAGGCCTTGAAGATTGATTTTTTGTAATTGTTCTATGTTTTCGATTTCATGAATGTGAACAGGATGAACTTTTAATCTTTCGAGATTGGCAGTGAAATCTTCGGAAAAGTTCTTGGTATATTGTAAAACAAACACATTTACTTCGTAATTTTTTTCTTGTAATAATCTTGCGATAGCCAAGCCATCACCACCGTTATTGCCAGTCCCGCAAATAATATTTACATTTTTTACATTTGGAAAATCAACAACAAAATAATTGACAAAAGCTTTGGATGCTCTTTCCATCAGATCAATGGAGGCAATTGGCTCATTAGAAATGGTATATTGATCGAGTTGTCGGATCTGTTTTGCCCTATAAATTTTCATAAGATCAAGGTATAAAAAAACCTACAACTATTGGATATCATCCAGCAATTGTAGGCTCATCGTAAAGAATAGAATTTAATTTACTTCAAAGGTAACTTTTAAAGCCACTCGATATTCTTTTACTTTATCTCCTGATACCAAAACGCTTTGATCCTGCACCCAGGCCGATTTAATATTCTTTACAGATTTCGATGCTTTTTTTACTGCTGTAGCAGTGGCATCTTCCCAACTCTTTTTTGAACTGGCTAATACTTCAATTACTTTTAGAACTGACATAATAAATTATTTTGTTGAATCCTTTATTATACGAAATAAACATGGACTATTAAAATGTCAGGTAGGCAATTGTGTTTCGGGTAACATTATTTAAGAAGAATGTACCAATATTGTCGGGTTTGGCATGTGATTGGATACGAGTAATGAAAGGTGAGTGAGGAGCAAAAAAAAACCTGCATAAGGGATTATGCAGGGTTTTCATGTGTTAGGGGTTTATGTTGGGTTATAGGGGTAATTATGTTTTTTAAATAGGGGCGTTTATATTTAGGTTTCTATGTTTGTTATTGATGATATAAAATTATATCCACTAGCTTGGAAGGTCAATTACGCTTTGATATACTTTGTGACATAGTAAAATTTGTAGGTGAAAAACTAATCATCCGGTATAGGTAAATTACCTACCCATAACTTACTGTCAATCGATCAAATATTGTACCCCTTATTAAAAGCTACATGGTATAAATATTAAGAAGTTAATCAACTGTTTTAGAATAATGTTCTTATGCTTATTTTGCGCAAAATTTAAATTGCATGTCAGATATTAATAAAGTCAAAGTGATCTTAGATGGTTCGGAATATGAGCTTCAACTAGAGGAAGGGCAAACAATATTAGAAGCTGCCATAGAAGCTGATATTGATCCGCCATATGCTTGTCAAGCTGCTGCCTGCTGTACTTGCAAGGCAAAAGTGCTTTCCGGAACAGTAAAAATGGATGATGATGATATGTTGACTGATTGGGAAATCGAAGAAGGTTATATTTTAACTTGTCAATCGCATCCAACCTCTGAAGGAGTAACCGTCAGCTATGATGAAGATTAGACACTCACTAAGGTGATCTTTAACACACTCTTATCATCTTTTAATCTCGACATTTTTTCTATTCCAATTTTTTCCAATACCCTTATAGAATTGTGATTCTGTTCTTTAACGGTAGCAATTATTTTCTTTTGAAAGTTGGAAGCATGTTTTTGCAAAGCCGCTAACACCTCTACCATAATGCCTTTTCCCCAATAGTCTTTGTCCAAAAGATACACGACTTCCAATTCATCCTTATTGGTATTAACAGTTGATTTGAGCTCTAAGTGACCAATGAGATCACTGTCCAATTCAATTCCCCAAACTTCAAAATGTCTGGATGGATTTTCTCTTCCGTAAATTTCTAATACTTTGTTGAATAGGGTATAGGCATCATTTCTGGTATCAGAAGGACCGTCACCCATATACCGGCCTATATCTGCGTCGGTAAAAAAATCGGCCACAGTTTCCCGATCGTCATCGGTGTATTTTCTTAAATGTATTCTTTCCGTTTGGAAATCTCTATTGACTGGCATTAGGGTTTTAAATATTTATGAGTTTCTGAGTCGCCATTGGTTTTGATCAGCACATACCCAACTTTGGAACATAAGGATTGTGCATTTATCACATACTTGGTTCCTGAAATTTGCTTCATTTCAAATCCCTTGCATTCTTTCCCCAATGCATCATATACCTTAATTTGAACATCATTCGTAGTTTGATCTAGCTGTATGAATAATTTATCATTGACCGGATTAGGATAGATCTTTGCCTTTTTTACTACATTATCAATTAAACCGACTGTTGGATCTTGTACAAAATCCAGGCAATTGTCGTTTCCATTCTCAATCGTATATACATCACTAACGTCATCAGTGTAGAAGAATTGGTCAAACAAAGTGACGCCACCGGGTAAATCTGAACCCAATTCGTTATCGGTAGCAGTGGTCACATTATCTACCATTTCGTTGGTGCTAAAAGTGGGTGAGTAGATCTTTATTTGTGTTTTTGAGACCTGTATATAGAAATAGGATCGAATTTCTGCCAATTGTCGGGTCCAGACTCGAGGCCTAAAGTCCAATTCGCCCCTTTGAGGGGCCGCCCAGTTTCCTTCTCCAATATATACGGTACCACATTCATTATCGATGGAAAATCCGGCATTATCAAAATCGTATGGCACATTCTCGTCAATGGAAATTGGATAAGTGGTTTTCATGGTATGGGAATGTGATTCCATTACTAATCGAGCATGGTACTGGTCAAACAATGGTGCCCAACAATTATACATATCGTTCCTTCTATCGTAATGGCTATTGGGTACCATTGGTTGGTGATAATTAACCATTTTCCAATAAGGTGAATTGGAAGCAGTGCTGTAATTTCTCATGTCTTCGGTTAGCCAATTCAATTGATCGGCATCCCAGCAAGCATGTAATTCTGAATTTAAAGTGTACATTCTGATCAGATTCCCGCCAAAATTTAAAGCATAGTAAACATCTTTTACCGGAATATTGAATAATTTATATACATCTCTGAAATTGGGATCGCCGAAAGTGATGTTGGCCAAATCATCTTCGTGGTTACCGGTAGCGATCATTAACGGGAAAAGCCTTCCGTCTTCTGCTGTAGTCAACTCCCAATCCTGAAACCATTTATCCCATTCCACATTGGGTTGGGAGCCAATACT
>JAGQYH010000015.1:19118-20073 GCA_020436175.1 Bacteroidota bacterium | reverse complement strand
TAAATCTTCATAGGCACTTCATAAGGATTATCATCGGTGATTTTCTCATACATCTCGAATAGGTTACCATATTTACTTTCAATGGCGTCTTTACCTAACTTCTGTATCAGTTGTTTATCATTCACATTCAAACCATGTGAAATAGCTGCTTCCTTTCCATATCTAACTATAGCCGCAGAAAAATCCAAGTAAACTGCCTCGCCTGTTTTGTTTACGCCATAACCGGCATCACATCTTTCTTTAGCTGCTCTGGATGCCACATCTCTTGGCACTAAGTTTCCGAAGGCAGGGTATCTTCTTTCCAAATAGTAGTCTCTGTCTTCTTCTTTTATTTCAACGGCTTTTAAATTCCCTTGTCGTATGGCTTCTGCGTCTTCTTTCTTTTTCGGCACCCAAATTCGTCCATCATTTCTCAATGATTCAGACATCAATGTCAGTTTGGATTGATAATGACCGGAAACCGGAATACATGTTGGGTGAATTTGTGTAAAACAAGGATTAGCCATAAAAGCACCTTTCTTGTGAATTTTCCATGCTGCCGTAACATTCGAACCCATAGCGTTGGTGGACAAGAAAAATACGTTGCCATATCCGCCTGAACCAACCACAACAGCGTGGGCAGAATGTCTTTCTATCTCACCGGTGATCAAATTTCTGGCAATAATTCCTCTTGCTTTACCATCTACCACCACCACATCTAACATTTCATGACGGTTGTACATTTTGATTCGGCCTTTACCAATTTGTCGAGACATAGCAGAATAAGCTCCCAAAAGTAACTGCTGTCCGGTTTGACCTCTGGCATAAAAAGTTCTGGATACCTGAACACCACCGAAAGATCGGTTGTCCAAAAGTCCTCCGTAATCTCTTGCAAACGGAACACCTTGTGCGACACACTGATCGATAATATTACCACTTACTTCTGCTAAACGATATACGTTGGCTTCTCTTGATC
>JAGQYH010000015.1:0-18582 GCA_020436175.1 Bacteroidota bacterium | reverse complement strand
TATCGGATTTTCAAATTTCACAACTAATTCATGATAATATCGGGTTGGGTCTTCCGGATGCGTTTCCACATATTTATGTACCATTTCAGGAATCCAGAAATCTATGAAATGCAACACCAAGAAAGCTAATATGGTTAAACCGCTCCACATCATATTTCTCGACATCCATGTTGAATTAGCAGACGGTTTGTTAAAGGCGTAACGCACTTCTCTGGCATTTCTATTTTGGAGTTCCAAAACAAAACCCATGATAAAGTGAAACAATACACCGGCAATCAAAATGGGTTGAAAAACATATTGTATCAACCAAAATGTCCCCATAAAATGCGAAGCTGAGTTAAAGGCAGCCGGACTGAAGACAGATAAAATATTGATCAAGAAATGTTGTAGTAAAAAACCTAATAAGAACAAGGCTGAAAGTGCCATCAAAACCTTTCTACCAATTGAAGTACTGAAATATCTATTTGCCATATATTGCTTTCAATTAACAGGTACAGAAACCAATCATTTTTTTGCAAAAGTCGTTCTAAAATCTAGAATAACCTACAAAAAAACATCTATATCATAACCATAACAATAAAATTGCTGCAAAGTTATCGCTTCATCATGATAAAGCTTAATGATATAGTTAAACTTTATGTTACTGATTGGATATCCACTTATCTGAATATTTACGTTTGTGATATTGAACTATTCTTTTTTGTGTTATGTTTAATAAATGTTACCTTGCATGTTATAAGTGTGTCAATTTTCTACGGACTACTTATACAATTTGGGAACATTATTAAATAACAAATGGGGAACAAACAAAAATTAAAACTATGCTCTACAAAGTAAAACTAAAAAATGCGAGGAAGAACGTCATTTTATCCGAAGGGGCTTATGAATTCTTCTCTACAAACGACTATTACAAGTCCATTGATTTTCTGAAAAATCTGAGAATGCATTCCAGTGGATATGCTTTTTTTCAGAAAAATTACCCGTTGAAAAATGGTGGGTACAGAAACCTAACCATTTATCTGCACAAGGCTGTCGCCGAAAAATATATTAAGAAGCCAAAAAGTGACAAAAAGTTATTTGTTCGATTGATCAACGGAGATCCTTTAGATTGTCGTGAAGAAAATTTAGAATGGGTAACAATGGGTGCACTTCGAAGAAACCAAAGAAAACACAGCAATGTAACCGGTTATCGAGGAGTAGTTCAAGTGAGTAAGAACAAATTCAGAGCTGTTCTTTACAAGGACAAAAAACGTTACGACTTAGGACTTTTCAGTTCAGCAGAGGACGCTGCAAAAGCTTACAATGAAAAAAGTAAAAAATTATTTGGCGAAACAGAAAGCTTAAATAAGTTTTAGACCTTTTTTAGACATCACAAACAAAATTTAAAAAGTTGATTACGTTCAATGGTAATCAACTTTTTTTATTCATGATCGTATTTGGATAGCAACTCATTCACCAAAGACACATAACTTTCCATAGCATCTTCCGTTGAAGTTCCTTCTTTTTCTTTCCACTTTTTCCATTTAAACTGCCCCTTCATGTCGAACATACCCGGCTTTTTGGTATCATTATCTCCTTCTGTTGCTTGCTTGAAAAAAGCATAAAGATCCAATAGCTCCTCATTCGATGGTCGCTGAGTTAGTTTTTTCACATCTAATTGAGCTGTTTCAAATTTTTCTTGTGTGGTCATCTTCAAATTTTGAGCAACAATATATATAAAATGATGGGTTATCTTCTAATCTTTCAATGAACTCTCTTAATTTTATAGCTTAAAATGCAATTATGTCGAAAGCAATTTTGTGGCAACCAAGTAACTCATTTACAGCTGATTCTAATTTAAAAGATTATGAAAAATGGTTATCCCAACATTTGAACATTCAATTTGACAGCTATGAAAGTTTGCGCCAATGGTCTGTCGACAATATTGCATTATTCTGGGAAACGATTTGGCAATATTATAATGTTATTGCGCACAACAGCTATGATAAAGTAGTGCAATTACCTTCTGAGGGAATGATCGGCACAGAGTGGTTTAAAGGCAGTACTTTAAATTATACCGAACATATTTTCAGAAATGCCACAGCAGCTGCGCCGGCCATTGTATTCCAATCTGAGCAAGAAGCTTTGCAGGAAATATCCTGGCAACAATTAAATGAACAAGTAGCCTCATTAGCCGCTTATCTAAAATCCAATGGTGTAGGCAGGGGTGATAGAGTAGCATCTTTCTTGCCTAATATTCCGGAAGCCATTATCGCTTTTTTAGCTACTAATTCCATTGGTGCGATTTGGTCGAGTTGCTCACCTGATTTTGGTGCAGAAAGTGTAATCGACAGATTCAGTCAAATAGCCCCCAAAGTAATTTTTATAGCTGACGGCTATTTTTATAATGGTAAAACTTTTAGCAAAGCTGATGCCAATCAAGCGATATGTGAAGCACTTCCCAGCTTAAACAAAGTTATCTTTTTACCCTACACGGATAAAAATTCTCCCATCCCAAAAAATATTGAACATGTGGTTTTATGGGAAGACACTCAACAAGCCAAAGATCAACCTTTACAGTTTGAGGCCGTACCATTCGATCATCCACTGTGGGTATTGTATTCCAGTGGAACTACCGGTAAACCCAAAGCCATTACCCACAGCAATGGTGGCAACTTAATAGAACATTTAAAAGTATTGGGATTGCATCAAAATTGTAAACCTCAAGAACGCTTCTTTTGGTATTCAACTACCGGATGGATGATGTGGAACTACTCATTGGCAGCCTTATTGCATGGTACTACGGTTTGTATTTATGATGGATCAGCAGGATATCCTGATATAGCCGCTTTGTGGAAATTTGCCAGAGACGCTAAGATCAATCATTTTGGTGCAGGTGCCAGCTTTTACATTGCTTGCATGAAAGCAGAGCTGAATTTTATCAAAGACAATCCATTACCTAACCTGAAATCGATCGGCTCTACCGGCTCACCATTACCGCCCGAAGCATGGCAATGGATCTATGACTCGGTAAAAAAAGACGTTTGGCTGATCTCTTTAAGTGGTGGAACAGATGTATGCAGCGGATTTGTAGGAGGCAATCCTTACGATGTCTTATACAAAGGAGAAATTCAATGTCGGTTGTTGGGATGTGATCTTCAGGCATGGGATGAAAACGGAAATTCAGTAGTGAAGGAATTGGGTGAAATGGTGATTACGCAACCTATGCCCTCCATGCCCATCTACTTCTGGAATGATGAAAACAATGAAAGATACCGATCGAGTTATTTTGAAATGTACCCCAATGTTTGGCGACATGGCGATTGGATAAAAATTACAGACCGAAACACTTTGATTATTTTCGGACGGTCTGATGCCACCTTAAACAGAGGAGGCGTTCGAATCGGCACGAGTGAAGTGTATAGTGGCGTAGAAAAAAATGAATCCGTAAAAGACAGCTTAGTGGTTTGTATCGATAAAGAAGACGGCAGCCATTATATGCCGTTGTTCGTGGTATTGCAAGAGGGAGTTTCCTTAACAGATGAATTAAAAAAACAGATCGGACAAAATTTGAGAGCGCAATTCAGTCCGCGGCATGTGCCTGATGAGATCTTTTCAATAAATGAAGTCCCTTATACCATCAGCGGAAAGAAAATGGAAACCCCGGTAAAGAAAATTTTATCGGGTATTGATATCAGCAACAGTATCAGTAAAGATGCCATGAAGAATCCGAAATCATTGGATTATTTTACAAAATTGTATGCTTCACAAGCAAAATAGTTTCCAAATTTAAAAAAGAACAAATGAAAAAAGGGCTCAAATTTTTAGGTGGATTGATAGTAACGGTGATTGCACTTTCCTTTGGTTTGTATTTCTTGTCGCCGGGAACTTTATTGAATGCCGCCTCCAGTATGGCAGTGCAATCCGGTGGTTTTAATAAACATACCATTGAAATGGATGGTGAACAATATTTCTATTTCGATAATGAAAATATCGGTCAACCGGTTTTAATCTTTGTGCATGGTTTCTCTGATGAAAAAGCATCTTGGTTTCCTTTCGTCAATGAGTTTTCAAAAAAATATCGTGTCATAGCGCCCGATCTTTTAGGACATGGAGAAAACAAAAAAGATACAACCATCAACTATACTTTTTTAAGACAAGCCGAATTTTTAAAATCATTTCTGGATGAGCTAAACATCCATCAACCACATTTAATTGGTGCATCCATGGGAGGTGCTGTGGTGGGAAAATTTGCCAGTATTTATCCTAATGAATTGCGCTCTGTCACTTTTATTTCCAGTGCAGGGATTAACGGTAATACTGAAGAATCGGCATTACAACAATTTATGGATCAATTTCCATCTGATGAATTAAAGAAAGAGAATATGCCCTTGTTACCCAAAGACATGAGTGATGAGAGCTTGGCGTTGTTCAAAAAATACATTTTCTACAAAGATCTAAACGTTCCTGAAAAATTGATGAAGTATTACATGAAGCGCTCTGTGGAACACAGGGATTTTTACTTTAATGTGATGCAGGATATTGTTTATACTGATAACGGGGCATTTAAAGATGCTTTAGATGATGAATTGGACAATATTGTTGTACCGGTTTTAGTGATTTGGGGCAAACAAGATCCTTTGTTAGACGTTACTTCCGTTAAGGTGTTTGAAGATAGTGTAAGTGCTCCACTAACGGTTGCCTTGATTGACGATTGTGGACATGCTACGCTGGCTGAGCAACCACAAGAGACCAGACAACCAATCATTGATTTTATCGGAAAATTAGAAGGGATTAACTTGTAATCATCCTACCAAAACTATTGCTCATTTATCCCAATGCATCCCTGTTAACAATCTATCTTTGCCATTGGCATCTTTAACGATCTCAAAATAAAAAGCCGTTGGTGCCCTATAGTTTCCATAATTCTTTATGCCTTGCATATCGCACTGTAAATTGTAAAATCTAAGATGACCATCTTCTTCCGCAACAGCATAATAATCTTTAGCAAACCATTTCAATTGTTTAACCAATTTGGGATCATAATCAGACAAAAGCTGTTCATTTCTTGGAAAATATTCAAATTGTATCGGTTGCCTTTTTATGTTATTAAAATGACCAATAAACAAACCGTCTGATGTGGTCGCCACCCCATACCATTTAATACCGGAAATTTTCACCGGCACAGTCAATAAAGATTGATATGTAATATAATTGGCAGCCAATGCATTTTTAAACTTATGATCAATATGACTTTTAATACCTAATGTAAGGATTAAAAAAAGGCTGCTTACATAAAGTCCTATTTGGGTAAACTTCCTTCTGTTCGTTGCATTTTTGAAAGTAAACAAGCTTAAGTAGAGACCGATCAATAGCGGAAGCGTATAAATTGGATCCACAATATTGATACTGTCAAAAGTCACTCTTTGATCAGAAAACGGCAAATACAGTTGCGTTCCATAAGTGGTAAAGGCATCTAACAACAGATGAGTGATCAATGCTAACCAACTGAATAAAATCAATTGGCTTAAGGTTATTGACTTCGTCCATTTTAAGCGAGCCAACCAATATCCAATCAGCAATGCGCCCAATACACTGAATACAATAGAATGGCTGAAGCCGCGATGCACACTCAACCGTTGTACTTCGTTAAAGAAAGGCAACAGCACAACATCCAGATCGGGTATTGTAGCGACAATAGCGCCCAAAACAGCACCTTTTCTGCCGATTGATCTGCCTAACATGACTTCACCAATGGATGCTCCTAAAGCAGCTTGTGTGATGCTGTCCATAATTCTATTACATAACTCTAGTGACCGTGACCTTCATGGTTTTCATCATGCATAGGCATGGCAGTAGTATCCATTCCTTTAAAATCTTTGTTCTCGATCATATCCATCCCACAAACCGAACATTTTCCGGGCTCATCTCCTCCACTACCCGGACAGTGCATCGGACAGACATACTTAGAGGTGTATTCCTTGCCGGTTTTATCCACTTTCTCTGTTTTGTTGCCGGAGTTGCAAGCGGTTAAAAAAAGTCCTGTTCCAAGTAGAACAATCATCAAAATTCTAATACTTAAATGCTTCATAATTTTCTTGTTTATTTATAAAATGATTTCAATTATACTATTTTAAACCAGTGATGGTATCTTGAATAAATCCACAGGTTAACATCTTATCACCAAAATACGGATTGCGAATGATGGTATCCAAACTGATCCAATCTCCACCATTATTTTCATTCGCCATCGGACAGTGCTGAATATAAAAAACATGGTCGGACATACCCAATGCCTTAATTGATCTTATCAGCGCCGTAGATAAAAATTCAAACTGATTTCTTTGTTGCTCAATATCCTTCAATTGAATAATTTTTTGGGCATTGGCACTCATTACTTCCATTTGTTCCATCCAATAAAGGTGGACTTCTCCTTTTACTGCCTCCATGTCAACTTCCATTAATTTCTTTAGAAACTCCTTCGTCTGTACATTTATCTGTTCGGTTGAAGCATCCACCAAGGCATCTTTCAGCAAGATGTATTGATCTGTTAAATTGCCCAATTGTTGTTTAAATACTTCCGGTGTTGCCAATCTATAATCCGGTATTTTAGAATTTTGTCCTTGTTTTGTCGCCCTCACATTCCTATTCATCATACTGGCTTGGTTATTTAATTGTGCTGCTGCATCAATCACAAATGCACCATTGGTCACCACTTCCTCTCCTACCGATAAACCGGATTGAACCATGTATTCCTTACCCAATGATTTTCCTAGATCAATTTCACGAAACTCAAAAGAAGGAATATCGGTATCCGGAACTTTCACATACACTACAGATCGTGTTCCCGTCCACATCACTGCAGATTTAGGAATTGAAATCGATTGAGATCCACTCACATTGCCTTTTAATGTGCCTTTTACAAACATTTCAGGCTTAAGAGCATTATTGCTATTCAGCACCTCTGCCCTTATGGTGGCTACCCGAGTGGCAGGATGGATGACGGGATCAATAAAAGTGATCTTTGCTTTGTATAGTTTACTTGGTTCCGAAGCAGTAGAAAATTCAATAATGTTGCCCAATTTAACGGAAGACAACTCTTTCTCATACACATCGAATAAGATCCAAAGTTTATTAAGGTTTTGAATGTTGAACAATACCTCACCGGTGATAATGTAATCACCCACTGAAACATTTCTATTCATCACCACACCGGAATGATCAGCGTAAATGTCAAACGTCTCCCGTATTTGTTCAGAAGTTGTAATAGATTCAATAGTGGCTTCACTTAGCTTCCAGAATTTTAACTTGTTCTTGGCAGCGATCAAAAGCCCGGGACTAATATCCTCTATCTTCTTCGCTTCAATCAATTCCTTTTGAGCAGTGATCAGATCAGGGGAATAGAGCGTGGCAATTTTTTGTCCTTTATAGACTGATTCACCGGTAAAACTCACATATAGTTTTTCAATCCTTCCCGGAATGTGAGACACCAAACTTGCTGCTTGGGTTTCATCGGCCTTCACTTTACCATTCAATTCAATTTCATTCGTGTTCTTTGAAGTGCCTCCTATCACCGTAGTTTGAATGTTCGCCAATTGAATAGCACCTTCCGTCATTTCAAAGGTGTACGGATTGGTGGAAGAAGACAAAGCTTCCAATGGTATGAGATCCATACCACAAATCGGACAGGTACCCGGTATATTCTGTCGAATTTGATGATGCATACTACAGGTCCAGATCTCTTCCTTGGCCGCTTCCTTTTGTTGAATTGACTCGGCAACATGTTGATGTGATGACATCCGTTTGCTGATCAGAAAACCTGCAAAACCACCGATCAGCAATGCTATCACTATAAGTCCAATTGATTTATTCTTTTTCATTTTAAAACCTTTTCTAACTTTTAAATTTTAACGGTCCTCAATCTCAATGCATTAGCGATCACAGAAACCGAACTAAAGCTCATGGCTGCTGCGGCGATCATGGGAGACAGCAACATCCCGAAAATGGGATACAATAAACCGGCTGCGATGGGAATGCCAATGGTATTATAAATCAAAGCAAAAAACAGGTTTTGCTTGATGTTCTTCATTACCTTATGGCTTAAATTAAATGCCTTATCAATGCCATCAAGATCTCCTTTTACCAAGGTTATGCCTGCGCTTTCAATCGCTACATCAGTGCCGGTGCCCATGGCAATACCCACATCTGCCAACGCCAACGCCGGAGCATCATTGATGCCGTCGCCTGCCATGGCCACCAATTTTCCTTGGCTATGTAATTGCTCCACTTCCTTCAATTTGTCTTCCGGTAAAACACCTGCTTTAAATTGGGTGAGATTCATTTGATCCGCCACTGCCTTAGCCGTGTCATATTGATCGCCGGTGAGCATGATCACTTCAACACCTTTCTTTTGAATAGCAGCAATCGCTTGTTTACTCGACTTTTTGATGGCATCTGAAATGACAACATATCCCACTACCGTTTCATCCACAGAAACAATCGAAACGGTTTTGCCTTGTTGCTGATAGCCATTAATCTCATCAGACACTTCTGCTTTGATTGCTGCTTTGACTGATTGCATCATTTTATCATTGCCTAAAGCGACCTTTTGACCATTCACCAAGCCTGTTACTCCTTTTCCGGTTACCGCATTAAATTCTTTTGCTTTTAATTGTTGACTTCCTTTTTCTTTGGCATATCGAACAGTTGCTGCTGCCAATGGATGCTCACTGGATTGATTCAACGCATAGATCAACTCCAAAACCTGATCTTGTGAGTAATCATTCGATACAGATACTATCTTTTCTACGGATGGTTTCCCTTCTGTTAGGGTTCCTGTTTTATCGACAATCAGGACATCGATCTTGTTCATTTTTTCAAGGATCTCCGCATTTTTGATCAACACTCCGGATTGAGCACCTTTACCTACACCGACCATCACCGACATTGGTGTCGCCAAACCTAAAGCACATGGACAGGCGATGATCAATACAGAAATAGCATTGATGAAAGCAAACGAATAGGCCGGTTCAGGACCGAAAATCGCCCAAATAATAAAAGTAATGATGGCAATCAGAATAACAATAGGAACAAAATAACCCGAAATTTTATCGGCCAATTTTTGAATGGGAGCCCTACTTCTGGACGCCTTATTGACCATTTCAATGATTTGAGACAACATGGTATCACTACCAATTTTTTGCGCTTTCATATTAAAAGTACCATTACCGTTAATCGTTCCT
Source organism: Bacteroidota bacterium (assembly GCA_020436175.1). Taxonomy (GTDB): domain Bacteria; phylum Bacteroidota; class Bacteroidia; order Chitinophagales; family JADIYW01; genus JAGQYH01. Next base: position 9,361 of record JAGQYH010000015.1, on the reverse strand, counting down.
GCTACCACCTCATCTTCTTTGCCTTTAGAAACAGGAATAGGCTCTCCCGTGATCATGGATTCATCTACTGTACTATCGCCATCCGTTATCGTTCCATCTACAGGAATTTTCTCGCCCGGTTTGACTTTCAAAAGATCTCCAATTTTAATCTGATCGATTGCAATCACTTCCTCTCGATCATTCACGATTCTTACGGCTTGGTTAGGTGCCAACTTTAACAGTGCCTTGATCGCTCCGTTGGTTCTGCTGTGTGCCCGAGCTTCCAGTACCTGCCCCAACAAAACCAAGGTTAGAATGACGGTTGCTGCTTCAAAGTAAATATGAACAGTGCCACTATGACTTTTAAAATCATCGGGGATAAAATCGGGAAACAACATTCCTGCTAAGCTAAAGACCCACGCCACTCCGGCGCCTATACCGATCAAAGTAAACATGTTTAAATTCATGGTTCGGATCGACCTCCAGGCTCGCTCAAAGAACATCCATGTGGCATAAAATACCACTGGCAACGACAATGTGAATTGCACCCAATTCCAATATTTCTGCGGCATTAGCTGAAACAAAGGATTGTTCGGAATCATCTCTGACATGGCGATCAAGAATATGGGAAGTGTAAAAGCAGCGGCTATGATCAACTTTTTTAACAGTGCTTTATAGGTTGTATTCTCCTCAGAATCTTCCGGTTCAACAGGCACCAGATCCATTCCGCATATCGGACAATTACCGGGTTCATCTCTAACAATTTCCGGATGCATAGGGCATGTATATTGTCCTGTGGTTGTCTTACTTCCCGCTTGTTCAACAAGATCCATCCCACAAACCGGGCAATCACCGGGTTGATCATAGGTTTTCTCGCCTTCACAATGCATTGGGCAATAATATACTCCATTTCCGTTTTGTTGTTTCGGTGGATGATGATGTACATGCTCCTCGTCATCGCCCGGCATAACAATAGAATAGCGACCTCCATCCTCTGCCAATGCCTTTTGGAAAACTTCCAAATGAATGTGTTTATCCATTTCAACGACAGCCTCCTTTTTCTGCAGATCTACTTCTACGGCTTTTACTCCATCTATTGCAGATAATATTTGCTCTACATGATTTCGGCAACCATTACAAGTCATTCCATTTATTTTATAGGTATGTTTCATTTTTTAAAATTTAGTTAGCCTGTCAATTTTTGCTACTGCCAAATGAGTATCCAGATAGGCCATTAGTATTTTTAGTTTATAATCCAATAAATCATCCTGAATGCCGATTAACTCGTCAAATCGGACACCTTTGCTGCTATACTCTGATAAAAGAATATTGTAAGTGGATTGAATTACCTCCATTTGATCTTCATAAAACTCTAGTTTGACCAAGGCATTATCGTAATCAATTTTATAAGCTTGAATAGTTGAAAGTAATTTATTAACCAGCGTTTCCTTCTTGAGTTCCAAAGCCTCCTGATTCAATGTTTCTTCAATCGTCTTGGCTTTGTATTTTTTTCTATTGATGGGAATAGTCATCATTACTTTGGGAATTAAAATATCTCTTCCATTATCCACCGGCATCATATCCGTTCGTGGTTGCACCGCGATATAATCCAGCCCTACACCAAACGAAGGCATGCCCGCCAGTTTATTAAGCTGCAATTCCTTAGTTGATCTTTCCAATTGCCAGTTCAGTTGATTGATCATCGGGTGTTTTTCTTCAATCATTTTTTGCAAACTTTCCGGCAAATATTCCAATTCAGCCATGTTGTTAAATGATTGTGCGAGATAAATACTGTCCTCCAACGGCTGATTCATGGCTTCATTAATTTGTGCCCAATAAACTGCTTTGTTGTTTTCGAGCAACTGCATTTGATTTTGCAGTTGCTTCGTTTTCAGTTGAATTTTCAGAACATCTGAGGCTATTGTTTTTCCGCTCTCCACTTTGCCAAGGGCAACGTTTTCCATTGTGGTATTTAATCGTAATATCTCTTGAATAACAGTTTGTTCCTGTTCGATCAGATACAATTGATAATAGGCTGATTTGATCTGATAAAAGAGATCCGCCTGAATGGCCGCCACTCGTTCAAATTTAGATTGAGCCATTGAAATAGCCACATCCTCCTTGGCTTTTAAGGTACCGAACCATGGAAACATCTGACTGGCACTTACGGTCACTACTTGCGCTCCCAGCCTTGTTTCGGGTCTTAAAATAGGCGCTGCTACACCAATTTGCAAATCGCCTAATTGTCGTACTTGCGGTCCTTTTTGAAGCGCTGCCTCATACTCCAATTGGAGAGCACTCAATTCAGGGTTATGTTCTACTGCTCTTTTAAATAATTCCTCTAAAGGTTGTGCATTGCTTTCTGTCAATTGCAGCACCAGAAGCATGCCTATTATCCCAATTTTTAGATACTGATTCATGATCTATAATTTTTTTTCATCTTCAATTTGGTTTCTTTCCATAAAGCATAAAGTACCGGAACGGTAAACATGGTGATCATTTGTAAAAGCATTCCTCCGAAGGATGGAATTGCCATTGGCAACATAATATCTGCCCCTCTTCCTGTTGAAGTTAAAATGGGTAGTAGTGCCAATATGGTGGTTGCGGTGGTCATCATGGCCGGCTTTACTCTTCGAAGTCCGCCTTCCACCACAGCATCCCTAATTTCTTGCACACTCTTCGGTTCGTTTCTGCTAAAACTATCCTTTAAAAAAGTGGCAACCAAAACACCATCATCCGTAGCAATGCCAAACAATGCCAAAAATCCTACCCAAACGGCCACACTTAAATTGATGGTCTTCATTTGAAAAAGGTCTCTAAAATTGATATCGAGTAAATTAAAATCCATGAACCATGGTTGGCCATAAAGCCATATCATGATAAAGCCCCCCGAAAAGGCTACCAGCACGCCCGAAAATACCATCATAGCTGTAATGGCAGAGCTAAACTGAAAGTAGAGAATTAGAAATATCAACATTAATGCAATCGGTAAAACGATTGATAGTCGCTTGTTGGCTCTGACCTGTTGTTCGTAATTACCGGCAAATTTATAGTTCGTGCCTTCAGGCAGAGACAGGTTGCCTTCAACTAACTGCTTTTGAAGATACTGTTGAGCATTATTGACCACCGTTGTTTCAGCAAAATCAGGTTCCTTATCAAACAAAACATAGCCGACTAAAAAGCCATCTTCGCTTTTAATGGATTGAGGTCCTTGTTCATATTTAATAGTTACCAGATCTCCCAAAGGAACTTGGTTCCCGGACGGCGTTGATATAAAAATATTATTGATCTTATCCGGGTCATCTCTTAATTCTCTCGGATATCGCAGACGAATGCTGTATCGCTCGCGACCTTCCACAGTAGTGGTCATTATCATCCCTCCGATAGCCGCTTGTATTTCATTTTGAATGGATTGAATGGTGATGCCATGTCTACTAATCTCATCTCTGTCAATATCAATGATCAAATAGGGTTTTCCTACCATTCGCTCCGCAAAAACCGATGCTGCCTTTACGCCTTCTACTTCCTTTAAATGCTTTTCCAATTCCAATCCAAAGGATTCAATAACTTTAAGATCCGAACCTTTTATCTTGATTCCCATGGGCGCTCGCATGCCGGTTTGAAGCATGATCAATCGGGTTTCAATGGGTTGTAATCTAGGTGCTGAGGTAATGCTTGGCAGTTTGGTGGCGTTGACTATTTCATCCCAAATGTCATCCGGAGAATGAATATGCGGTCTCCATTGCCTGTAATATTTTCCTTTTTTATCCTGGATCAATAATTCAGATACTTTAAGATCTTGAATGTTGAATGCTTCTGTCTTTTCATAGCTGTTGACTTTATAAACCGCATTTTCATTATTATCATAGGCCAACTGTTGGTCGCGTTTATTTAAAACGAATCTACCCTTATCATCTACCTTAAATCTCTGTCGTCTACCGTTCTTATCCGTGATATATTCAGTTTTATAAAGAATAATATTCTCATACATCGACATCGGCGCAGGATCTAATGAGCTTTCTACGCGGCCTGCTTTTCCTACCACAGATTCCACTTCAGGTATGGCCGTAACCGCCATATCCAACGCCCTAAGATTAAAGACATTCATTTGCATCCCGGCGTGAGGCATAGCTGATGGCATCAACAAAAAAGATCCTTCGTTCAATACAGGCATGAACTCCTGGCCGGTATTTCTTGCAATCTGAATACCTATCACAATCAATGAAGCAACCATTACCAAGAAAATGAACTTCATTCTAAGTAATGTTCTTAAGATGGCTTCGTAATAATGGATAATGATATAAAAAAATGCGATCAACAAACCAATGATCACCGACACGAATAGAAAGTTCGTGAATAGTGAGTTGTCGACCTTTAAAGGCATCCAGATGGTCGCCAACAACCATGCTACTACAAGTGAATAGACAACATTTCGGGTGACGTCAAATGACTTTAAATACCTTTCATTATTAAGTGATTTTATAAAATAGTGCATAAGTCCGGAGACACCTACTACCAAACCAAACATTCCGAATAAGTGATAATTGGTAAGCAAAAGAAATATGCTTAATCCTATCAATAAAATATTGTTGACCAAAGAGATCCATTTGGATCTGGATCTTAGTTTGAACAATTGAGCGGCTAACGGAGGAATAATGATGATGGCTACAATAATGGCAGACAATAAGGCGAACGTTTTTGTAAATGCCAATGGTCTGAATAATTTACCTTCTGCTGCCTGCATGGTAAAAACCGGTAAAAAACTCACAATTGTTGTGGCTACCGATGTGATCACCGCAGATGCCACTTCAACGGTTGCATTGTAAATAGTGGTGTTTAGATCTTCATCTTCCCGTGCATTCTTTAAATGTGTTACCATACTTTCCGTGAGCACTATACCCATATCTACCATTGTACCGATAGCAATGGCTATACCGGAAAGCGCTACAATATTGGCATCTACTCCCAAATAACGCATGGCAATAAAACACATTAAAACTGCCACCGGTAACGAACCTGCTACTAATAATGAAGACCTGAGATTGAGCAACATTAAAATAATGACAATAATGGTGATCAATATTTCCAAAGTAAGCGCCTCTTCTAACGTGCCCAATGTTTCATTGATCAAATCTGTTCGATCATAAAAGGGTACAATAGTTACTTGAGATACTGTTCCATCCGATAAAGTTTTGGATGGTAAACCCGGTGCGATTTCTGCAATTTGCGATTTCACATTATTGATTACTTCCAAAGGGTTGGCGCCATATCTTGCAACCACGACACCACCTACTGCCTCTGCACCGGATTTATCCAATACACCTCGACGAGTGGCCGGACCAATATTTACCTTGGCGATATCACTAATGCGAATAGGAACATTGTCTTTTACCTGTACGACGGAAGACTCAATGTCTTCAACCGACTTTACATAACCTAACCCACGAACAAAATACTCAGCCAAGTTGATCTCCAAAGTCTGTGCACCAATATCGAGATTACTTTCTTTGATGGCCTTCATCACTTGATTAAGATTGATTCCGTAAATTCTCATTTTGTCCGGATCAACATCAACTTGATATTCCTTTACATAACCACCTACGGAAGCCACTTCCGCCACTCCTTCTGTTGACGACAAGCCATAACGAACATAAAAATCCTGAATAGATCTTAACTCGTGCAAATCCCAACCTCCTGTAGGATGACCATCTTTATCTCTGCCTTCTAAAGTGTACCAAAAAATTTGTCCTAAAGCAGTGGCATCAGGCCCGAGTGTGGGATGTACATCATTGGGTAACAGATTACCGGGCAGCGAGTTGAGTTTTTCGAGAATCCGACTTCTACTCCAATAAAATTCGACCTGTTCTTCAAAAATGACATATATGCTGGAAAACCCAAACATAGAGTTACTTCGTATGCTTTTAACACCCGGTATTCCAAGTAAAGTAGAAGTTAGCGGATAAGTAATCTGATCTTCCACATCCTGAGGGGACCGCCCCATCCATTGGGTAAAGATAATCTGTTGATTTTCTCCAATGTCGGGTATGGCATCTACTGCTACCGGATCTCGTGGTAGAAATTTTACTCCAAAATCAAATGGTGCTGAGATAATGCCCCATCCAATAAACAGAAGCAGCAACAACCAGGCGACTAACTTATTATGTATAAAGAATTTTATGATTTGATTTAACATTGATCATCTTCATTGTATTTGAGACAAATAGGTTTAGCCCATATCGATCATTGATCCATATGAGTACTACAATAAAATGATTAAATCAAATAAGGAAAGTCTGGAAAAAAACAGGAATGTCTTTTTCAATCAATGGCGGTTTATAGTTTCTATAAGGAGTGCTGTTAACATTATTGTCTTCTGCATTGATCTGCGTTAAAACAAATGCCAACAAGAAATAGTCTTGATTGACCTTATCTACTGTAAAATTGGAGGCCACATAATCCTCTTCTAATTGTACTGATACGGTTTTATTATCACAACAACCTTTTGTATCAACACTTTTGGATGAAAGTGGGTCAACTTTATGACAAGTGGTTTGAAGTTGCGCGCAGTGGTTATCCGGTATTTTTTTGGCCACATCATGACAAGTATTTGCATTGCCAATAAAACTCAGATTTTTAAAATTACCTTGACAAAAATGCATGTCAATTGAAAATCCAATAGTGGCAGTAAACATCAAAACTGACATCATTACAGCAACCAACTTGTATTTTCTAATTCTTTCCAGCATAATTTGTACAATATTCAAAAATAAGTCTATTTTTTGATTATTACATGGTCTTAAACATATTTAGCATTTCACCCTATTATTCAACTAGACTATAATGCTGCCTTGCTCTTTCCTTCGAAAGTCCATTATAATGCCACCATTCTGTTTGAATAGCCTGAAATCCGGCAGACTTCATAATGCCTGCTAACAGTAATCTGTTTTCAATCTGCTCTTGCGATAGCTTGCCTTCCTTTAGTAATTGCCATTGAAATCTGGGTTCCGCTTCCGGTCCGAAATGATCATAAGCTGTTCCCATATCCAACAATGAATCTGTAGCCATTATGGTAACATCAACTGCACAACCATAGCTATGATTGGATCCTGTCCAAGGTGAAGCCACATACTTTTCCATGTCGTTAGCAATGGCCCAATCCCATAATGTAAACTGAACCGATTGTGGCCTTGCAGCATCAAAAACCACCAAAATCAATGTACTGTCAATTTGCTTCAATTCACGCTGTGCATTCATTAACTTCTGCGCGATTGGTGGTTGCAGGAATGCTCTTTTTAACCCTTGACATAAAATCGATCCCGTAAAATTATCTTCCGTAGCATACTTCAGATCAACAACAAGGGTTTGATCCAGTGTTTCCATATCCACCAAGCCGGCATTCAACATGGTTCTTTCTACATCAGAATAAGCGTATTTAAAATCTGTTGATTTAGGTTGTAGCGAATCTGCCCAATAAAGTTGACCTTCATCTGCAATAAATTCCAATTGTTGCATACTTGCACCGAACAACCAAGCCATGTATATGAATACAATTATCAAAATGGTTGTGTAAATTTTCATGCAGCTGTTCAAGATTTGCGAAGTAAGTTAGTAAATGCATCAAGACAATTGACCTTCTCATTTAATAAATTATCCTCATCAAATAATATTCATTTATTTTGCAGACATAATTTGAACATATGAAATTTAAATATGACAGTGTCGTTCGCAACTCAATGGATAATGTTTGGGATTTTATCATGGATTTTGAGAGAAGACCGGAGTGGATACATTTCTTTGATGATAGTTTCATTACTAAAAAAACAGATAATTGGGTGGGCACTAAGTACAAAGAGAAGCTAACTTTCTTGGGCATCCCTTTGTTTATAGAATATGAAATAGATGAATATGTTCATCAAACTTATTGGAAATCGCATTGTAAGATGCCGCCCTTTTTTCCAAAAGTTCATTGTACAGCTAAAGATAATGGGGATGGTACTATCTATTCCAGTTTGGAATTCGAAATTAAATTAGGTCCATTTATGCTGGTTCCAAAAAAACTGATCCAAAAACAGGTAGATAAACTAATTGAGCCGTTTATTGAAAAGTATGTTGAGATATTAGATCAGCCTTAACACGACTTACTTACTTACTTACTTACTGCTTTCAATTGAAACAATAAAATCGTCAATGATCTTGGCCGTTTTCAACGGATTGACCATATGATATAAATGTTCTCTGAATAGGTCTTCTTCTTTTTCATTGGTGACATCCCAAATGGTAGAGGATGAATTCATGTAATATTTCTTATCAAACTTGGCAATACCGTCCTTTCTACTTTTCAATATGAGAATAGGAATATTATGTTTATCCATATTAGTTAATCCTTGATTCTTTTTTAGTTTCTTTGAAACGATCAAGGTAGAATGGATTTGGATGGCAAATATTTTTGCGGGTAATCTGCTTAAAGCTCGTTCAATAGGAATTCTATTCAATGCCGGAACGGAATCCAATTGAGTCATAAGGTCCAAAATCTGAGTTTTAATGGCTTCCCAAAAATTATCATTTACAATATTACTTCTCTTTATCCCAACACCCGTCCATTGAATTCCTTGTCTTCTAACTTCCCAATCCGGCATCAGCGGCAATACTATATTTCTAAATACAGTTAATGCTTGTTTTTGAACCGGGTTTCGCATAAAAGAGAAAGACGGTATAATGACAAAGTCCAAAAACCCTTTCATGGCATGCTTGGCTTCCGTTCCAAAAAACGGATTGGCTCCAATTCTACCTTTCAAATACTTTTTGATATTTGGCAATGTATCAATCTCCAAGTCGGCTTTTAAGAAATAGATATTGCCCATGGAGTGATCAAAAATATAAACAGGGTGTCCTTTAGAGCCGAAAAATCCAACAGCAGCATCAATATTTCTGACAATATGCTTGGAGTATGATTTGGGAGGAAGATCATCAGGAATGGTACCATAGTGCATGGCCGCTCCAATATACTTTCGTGATGGCAGAGAAGTGAGCAATCCGTCAAATGAATTGAGTCCCAGAAAACCATGGATCAATAACACTACAGGCAGTTTCCTCTTCGCCTCTTCATTATAGGTAGTGGGCACATCAATTCGAATGGTGCTTCCACCATATTTGGAAGGTCTGAATATTTCAATTTGGGGCCAAGTTAAAGCTGCATCATCAACAAAAACTGTCATTCTGATGGCAACATCTTCAACATATCTTAAAAAACTCGGACTCTCATTTGGGCTTCCCCACCTTGAATACAACCAAGCTAACGGTCGGCGCTTATCTGCCTTAGTTGCCAAGAAGGCAATTCTGTTGGATTTTTTTAGAAAATGAGGGGAGATTGTCAACTCCTCTT
>JAGQYH010000159.1 GCA_020436175.1 Bacteroidota bacterium | reverse complement strand
ATAAGATTTTTCCAAAGAACAAGAACATCTACGCCATTAACACTAATGTATCGAGAAGTGATGGAGCGCGTAACGGAAATGTAACCGCCATTGGGTTTAGTGCCAATTTTAAGGATGATCAATACAATTTCAGAGGTAGTACTTCCTACAGTGTGATCAATGAGAAGATTGATTCTGTTAAACTAAAAAGAGGTTATCAATATATTTTGGATTTTGATAAGACATCCGGTCGGTTTCGCTATGGATGGCGAACAGAAGCAGTTTCTGAGAACTATGATAAAAATGACCTTGGAGTAATTTTCCAAAGAAACTTTTATCAACATGGCTGGAGCATGAACTATATTTTGTTCGAACCTTATGGAAAGATTAGAGATCTGTTCACGCAATTATTTGTATCTGTTCGGCAGCATAAACCTACCGGCGAATTATCAGCCGTATTTTTTAACCTTCAGGCCAATACCACATTTGATAAACAATTTCTTTCCTTTTTTACTTCCATGAATACGTCATTATATGAAGAAAAGGACTTTTACGCCGCCAGAACGGAAGGCCAAGTATATCGGAGACCGCGATTTGCCAGTTTCAATGCAGGCATTTCTACAGATTATAGGAAGAAGTTGGCCGTGGATACAGAATTAACGACAACCTTTTCCGCCGCTAATGGCGGTGCTTATGAAGTATATTATTCCTTAAGTCCGATTTACAGGATCAATGACCATCTCACCTTGCACTACAATTTTGAAGCGTATAAGGCTATTGACGATGTGGGTTATGCCACCCGAAATGATTTGGATGTGCCTATTTTTGGTAAGAGAGATATAGTGGAATATACCAACATTATAAGCGGTAAATATATTTTTAAGAACAACTTGTCATTAGATGTAAGAGCCCGTCATTACTGGTCTAGAGTTGATTATGAAAAGTACTATGAATTGGATGACGAGGGATATTTGACCACGACCAGTTACAATTATGAGGTGGATGAAGATGAGAATAACATCAACTTTAACGTGTTTAACATTGATGTTCTGTTCAACTGGGAATTTGCTCTGGGAAGTGCTTTGTCAATTTCCTACAAGAACGATATTGCCGGTTTTAACCAAAACACACATGAAAATATTTTTCAAAACTTAGGCAGTTTATTCGATCAGGTACAAACGAATAGTGTTTCCATCAAACTGTTGTACTATCTTGATTATGTGACGGTGAGATCATGGGTGAACCGACATAAAAGTAAAAATGCTTGATTCAATACCTTGATTGCAGTTAAGTTTCAATGTCAGCTTGATATTAAATCATTTCATTATATTGACTTTCTTAGTAGTTTTAAATAATTTCCTAGCTTGTACTTAGTATTTAACCCTTTAATCAATGTTGAATGGAATGGATTTCATTTCGTAACTCCACCGCACTTTCTATATTAGTTTCTAATCTACTTTTGCTGATTGCTACTTTATATTTTAGATGGGATGGTCTGTCTGTATTTGTGATTTACATTATTGAAACGATCATTATCGGTTTCTATCATGTTTGCAAGCTTTTCATTCTTGGGCACCTGAATCATATTGGTAGAATTAGAATAGATGGCGCTCCGCCTTTTTTAGGAACGGTTGGTACAGCTCTTTTTTTTATGTTTCATTTCGGCTTTTTTGTATTCATCCAAACCATGCTCATTTTGCCGCATGAATCAAGCAGTTTTATTAAAACTTTTTTATCTATTGGCGATTATATTGGAGGGTCCAATACCTGGATCATCATTAGTTTTATTGTGATCAATTTGTTTGCACTAATCAAGTATATTTTTATTGATGATGTCTATCAAGGCAAAGAATTCAATACGATTTTAATGGAGCCTTATCCTCGGATTTTTGTTCAACAATTTGTAGTAATTATTGGTGGAGGTATTTTAATGATATTTGGATCTTCATTGGTTTTTGTGTTGTTTTTCATTTTAGTGAAAACCTTGATAGAACTAAATGTTGACTTATTTACCAAAAGTGTAAAGTAATCTTCGGTATATCGGATTATTGATGCCTGTTGACGAGATCAACTAATCTGTCGGGATAATCGGTGATGATGCCATCTACTCCCAAATCGATCAATGTTTTCATCGTACTGGTGTCATTAACCGTCCACGGAATTACCTGTATGTTTTCCTTATGGAAAAAATCGATCATGGCTTGTGTGACAAACATTTTATGAGGACTATAGATGGTCGGTTTGAAATCCAATCGTGATAAGTTGTGTTGGAACCCAAGTTGATTATCGGTTAAGTAGGCAGTTTTGATATAAGGATAATGGTCGTTGATCACCATCAATACTCTCGGATCGAAGGATTGAATTATAGTTCTGTCTTCAATTTTAGCTTTTTTAATTTCAGAAAGCACCAAATCCACAAATTCTTCCGGTTTAGGATGAAAAATCTCATCACCTTCCAATGCACTTTTAATTTCAATATTGTATTGAATCGGTTGTAATCCTTCTTTTAGAATCTTATCTTCAGCCATGGTCACCACCGTCTTTAAAAGCGGTTTGGAGTAAGGAAATTGTTGTTGTTCCGGAAAATTGGGATGAGGGAAACTGCCGCATTGAAATTGAGCTACTTCATCATATCCCATTTGATAGATGTTCCAATAAGTTGCCGGCGAATCTGCAATGGTATTGCCAGTACTGTCTAAACAAATCAGATTTGATATCCATGGCTCATGCGAAACTAAAACTTGTTTGTCTTGAGTAATCACTACATCCATTTCTAGAGTATTTACTCCCATTTCTATTGCCTTCTGAAAGCCTATCAAAGAATTTTCGGGATAATATCCTCGGCATCCTCTATGACCTTGAATGTCGAATGAAGTAGATTGGTCTGCGGGTTGACAACTAAATAAAAACAGTAATGCTAGAAGGAATAAAAAGTTTGGATGTCGCATATATTTTAAGCTAAATGGAACACAAACCATCTGTATTGATCTCCAAAGCATGGTTCATGATATTGTAATAGTTTTCTGTTGCTACAATATAAGTAATTCCAATTATCTCTTTATCGTTAAAATGCTTTTTCAATGTATCAAACGTGGTGTCTGATACTTTTTGTTGATTGGCTTCTTTTGCGAACTGTAAGGCAGATTTCTCTTTTTCAGAAAACAAATCGGATGTTTCAAATGAATCAATATTATAAAACTTTTCCAGCGGAATATGTTTTTGAATGGCTGACTTTTGTCCAATATCCAAACAGAAATCGCAGCGGTTTAAAAACGCAATTTTATATTTTACCAATAGTTTTATAGAGTCGTCTAAAGGAATATCATTCTCGATAATCTTGTCCATTTTATTTACCCAAGGCAGCATAGAAGGATATCGGGCATAAATTACTTTCACCGGAGTGATCACTTTCCCCAATTTTCTTTTAATGATCCAATAAGCAGCTTTAACAATTGGATGTTTGGGTTTTTCTAATGGTGCTATTCTGGGAGCAGACATACTTTTAAGTTTGAAGATGACCTAAGTAAAACTTAAACCACTATTTTTTAATGATACCAAACAACTCTCTTCCCGATCGAGGCGGAACAGAATTGTAGCATCGTTGAAATTTGACGGATTTAAAGGAGTTAAAATACGTTTCGTATTCTTCGGCAGTGCCGGTAAACGGTGGACCTGATTTCTCCGGATCTGCTTCAAAATCAAACCAAACGCCTATAATTTTTCCATTGTCTTTCAGTAGGTCTAGCATTTTATTGGCGTATGCTTGTCGTAATTCAGGATCAATAGCGCAGAAAAAGGTTTGTTCTACAATGAGATCATACTGATCATAATGGTCAAAGAAATTTTGGTGGATCAATTGATCTTTTGGAAATTCGGGAAACCTTTCAGATAGGTTTTGTAACGGAAGAATTGAAATGTCTACCACCGTAACGTTTTTGAAGCCTTTGCTAAACAGATATTCTGCTTCATAGGCATTACCGGCTCCCGGAATCAATATCTTTATGGAGCGATCCTCTAAAGTATCAAAATACTTAACTAAAGGAGTGGATGCATAACCAATGTTCCAGCCGGTTTCATGATTTTTATACCGCTCAGTCCAAAATTCTTCGTTCAATTCAATGTTCATGATCACAAAGAAAATAAATAGCCGATAAAGATTTAATTTTAAATATCTTTTCTATTATTTGAGATTTTTAAGTTCTTAGAAGCATGAAATCTATTATTACCTTATGGTGTTTGTTCTTTTTGTTTGGTGTATCCAACACTAACGGACAAGAGAATACCAATCAAAAGTCAGCGGCACCGACTGATTCTACTTTAAAAATATTGTCATGGAACATTCATTGTCTGCCGGTGATGGCCTACGTGAATGGAAAGCGTAAAAGAGGAGAACAAATCGGAAAAAAAATGATGGAAGAGGATTACGATATTATTGTTTTCCAAGAAGCTTTCAATCATGGTGCAAGAAGAAGAATAAGAAGAGAAACCAGAAGTGAGTATAAATGGCGGGTTGGACCTGCCAATGCGAGGTACATTACTATACGTGCCAATAGTGGTATTTGGATGATCTCCAAGATTCCGATTGACAAGATCGATAAAATAAAATTTAAAGAAAAAGCCACTCCCGACGATATAATGGCACGAAAAGGTGCGTTAATGGTAGCAGGTGAAAAAAACGGGCAAAAATTCCAGGTGATTGGTACGCATTTAAATGCAGGCGGTCCAATAGCCGTTAGGCATAGTCAGGTGACCCAAATTAGAGAGGAGTTGTTAGATCCTTACAAAGAAGAAAATGTGCCTCAATTGATTTGCGGTGATATGAATATGCATAAGGAAAGTGATAATTATCAATTTATGTTGGATACGTATGATGCCGTAGATGGAGAATTGGAAGTTAGTGAAGCCATGCGAACTACTTGTTTTGATAAACAGAATAGATTGTTTCGGGATGATGTGATCGATTTTATCTTCTACAGAGGCAATGGTGTGGAACCGACAAGTATTCACCGATCGGTGCCTTGTATCCGGCAGAAGTGGAATAAAAAAGGAGAAGAGTGGTTGTCAGATCATCCACCAATGGCTATTGAAATTCAATTTTAGTAGAGTATGATCCATTTTTTAGTAAATAAGAATAACCTTTATGATTGTCAATTTCAGGAAGAAGTAACGCCAACAGTTGATGATCTGAAGGAAGGTGAAGTATTATTAGAGATAAAGAACTTCAGTTTTACTGCGAATAATATTACTTATGCTGCTTTGGGGAGTTCCTTTTTGTACTGGAAATTTTTCTCTCCGGAAGGCGAATGGGGCCGTATACCATGCTGGGGATTTGCAGATGTTGTTGCCTCAAAAGCTGAAGGTTTAGAAATTGGAGAAAGACTTTACGGTTATTATCCAATGTCATCTCATCTGGTAGTGAAAGCAGGAGATATTAAGCCAAACGGATTTTACGACATATCAGAGCATCGAAAGTCATTACCGATTATCTACAATCACTATTCCAGAACCAGTAATGATCCGGCATACCAACCCACCTTGGAAGATTTGATCATGTTGTTTAGACCGCTCTTTACTACCTCATTTCTTTTAGAAGATTTTTTAAAAGATGCAGATTACTTTAAGGCAAAGCAGATGATATTGACCAGCGCCAGCAGTAAAACAGCGTTGGGATTGGCATTCATTGCCGCACAACAAAATAATATACATTTGGCAGGCTTAACTTCAGATAAAAATGTAGAATTTGTTGAAAGCATTGGTTATTATGATGCAGTGATCAGCTATGATAATGTAGAACAACAGATTTCCAAAGAAGACGCTATCATAGTGGATTTTTCAGGTAACAAATCATTGCTTTTAGAAATTGACAGGCAGTTAGAAGGTCATCTGAAATATTGCAGTACAGTAGGTTTAACGCATTGGGATCAACGAACATCAGATGGTACACTAAGTGTTACTCCCGAATTGTTCTTTGCACCGAC
>JAGQYH010000158.1 GCA_020436175.1 Bacteroidota bacterium | reverse complement strand
GATTTTATCATGCCTGCCAAGGCAACGGCGAAAAGTGCTATCCCAAAAGAAACGGCTTCTTTCGACTGAATATAGTGCACTAAAAAATAGATCCCCACTATCACCAATGAAAAAGCCGGAACATCCGGAACCGAAGAAGCAGCATAATAAGTTACAATGGGACAGGAATGAAGAAAAATAACCGGCACGATCGCCAGCCACCTATTTTTAAGCAATAACAGCCCTGACTTGAATAAATAAAACAACCCGAAATAAAAGATCAATAAGTTGACACTTCTAATCACGAAGTTTTTATGTTGAACCCCTACAACTGAGATTATGCAAGCATTCAGGTAATAAATAATCGGAAATTCCGCTACCGTTTTGCCTTGCCCATGTCTGTTGTGCACTTCCGGGTGAAACGGATTCAAATGATTATGGACATACATCATAGTAATGGACGATCCATCGCACTGTCGCCATTGATGAACAGCTTTAGGATGTTGTGGCAGCACACTAGGATAAGTGTACATCAAAAACATCACTATTATGGCTACAAAAAATAGGCCCAGATCTTGAATATTCATCTTTCCGGCAAACATCTCTTATTTTGATTGCATCAAAGCTTGTTCAATATCTTGTTTAATATCATCGATGTGTTCCAGACCCACCGATAACCTAACGGTTCCGTCAAATATTCCGGCTGCTTCTCTTTGTTCTACTTCAATTTTAGAATGGGTGGTACTGGCTGGGTGAGTAGCAATGGTTCTGGCATCGCCTAAATTGGCTGTATGAGAAAACATATTTAAGCTGTTTAAAAATCGTTTTCCCCTCTCTAAGCCACCTTTCACTTCAAAGGTTACCAAACCTCCTCCTAGTTTCATTTGCTTTTTAGCTAATGCATATTGTGGATGCGAAGGCAAAAAAGGATACTTGACCGACTTGATCTCATCTTGCTTTTCTAACCACTCCGCTACTGCCAATGCATTGCTACAGTGCCGATCCATTCTTACATGCAACGTCTCCAAACTTTTAGAGAGCACCCATGCATTAAAAGGAGACATTGCCGGTCCGGTTTGTCGACAAAAACCTCTTATGGTCTTGATGATTTCTTTAGAACCTAAAATAGCTCCACCAATAGCGCGACCTTGCCCATCAATGAACTTAGTAGCGCTGTGAGTGATAATATCTGCTCCATATTTGGAAGGTTGTTGAATATATGGCGTGGCAAAACAATTGTCGATATTGACAAGAATGTTATGTTTTTTACCTAATGTACACAAAAATTCTAAGTCAATTAACACCAAACCCGGATTGGAAGGTGTTTCTGCAAAGATCATTTTTGTATTGGGTTGGATTAAACTCTCCCATGTATCCGGTTGATGGATATCAAAAAAAGTATACTCAATCCCCCAATTAGGGAAAATATCCTTAATGATTCTTGTAGTAGATGCAAACAAAGCGCTGGAAGCTAAAATGTGGTCACCCGACTTCAACAAAGCAGCCATACTGGCAAACACAGCGGCCATTCCACTGGCGGTGCCAAAGCCATCTTCCATTTCTTCTAAGGCACACATCTTTTCAACAAACTCATTTACATTGGGATTGGAAAAGCGAGAATAGATATTGTCATCAATCTCATCTGCAAATAATGCCCTTGCCTGATCGGCATCTTCAAATACAAAACTGGAAGTAAAGTAAATGGGTGTAGAATGCTCTCTAAAGCCACGCTCGTGTTGTAACCTTATGGCCTTGGTTTCAAATTTTTGTTCTTTCAATGTTCTTGGTTAATGATCTATACAAATATCATCATTTACAGTTTAATCGAACTTTATCTTATTAATTATATTATTTCCCGTTTGAAATTCTCTAAAACTCACCTAAATTGTATATTTACTATTAACTATTAAGATATGGCATACTCAAAATCAACTAAATTTTCGCATGGCGAACAAGAAATGGCACTTATTGGTAAATCACTGGCACATCCTGCAAGAATTGCTATTTTGAAAGTTCTGGCAAAATACCATTCCTGTTTATGCGGCGAAATCGTTGCTGAATTACCTTTGTCGCAATCAACGGTTTCTCAACACCTAAAAGAACTAAGAAATGCCGGATTAATAAAAGGTAAGCAAGATGGACCGGCAGTCACTTATAGTATCAACTTCGATTCGTTTAAGGCCGCAGAAAAAAGAACTAATAAGTTTTTCAAAAAATTGAATGCTAAATTGAAAGAATAGGTTTTTGTATATTGAGTAGCATAAGTTAAAAAATTAAAGAGTAAACGAAACATGATTGAAACGCAGCCGGAAGTGATTGAAAAAGTGGTGTTGGTTGGAGTGGCTATAAAAAGTCAGAAAGCTGAGGAACTGGATGAATATCTGGATGAATTGGAGTTTTTGGCTTCCACTGCCGGTGGCGTTACCGAAGGCAGATTTATACAACGACTTCAGAATCCGGATCAACGTTTTTTTATTGGTTCGGGAAAATTGGATGAAATAAAAACGTACAATAAAGTACATGACATTGACACTGTCATTTTTGACGAAGAATTAAGTCCCGCTCAACAGCGAAATCTGGAAAGAGAATTGAAATGTAAGATCCTTGATCGGACGTCATTGATCTTAGACATCTTTGCACAGCGCGCCCAAACCAAGCAGGCCACCACACAAGTGGAATTAGCTCAAATGCAGTATTTCTTACCACGATTAAAAGGTTTATGGAGTCACTTGGAAAGACAACGAGGTGGTATTGGCATGAGAGGACCCGGAGAAAAGGAAATAGAAACCGATAAAAGGATAGTGCAAGATAAAATCGCTCATCTTAAGAAAGAGCTGATTAAACTCGACAAACAAAACAAAACACAAAGAAAAACGAGAGGAGATATGATACGTGTGGCGTTGGTTGGCTACACAAATGTGGGTAAATCCACCATCATGAACATGCTGAGCAAGAAAGAAGATGTATTGGCAGAAAACAAACTGTTTGCCACTTTAGATACTACCGTACGTAAAATTGTAATTGACAAAATTCCACTATTACTTTCCGATACTGTTGGATTTATCAGAAAACTACCGCACAATTTGGTAGAATCTTTTAAAAGCACGCTGGACGAGGCCATTGAGTCAGATATATTGGCACATGTGGTAGACGCTTCTCATCCCAATTTTCACGACCAAATTAAAGTGGTGAATACCACCTTACAGGAATTAGGGGCAATTGATATTCCAACCATAATGGTGTTCAATAAAATGGATGCTTATGTAGCCAACCATTTCGATCCCTATTTGCCGGATTCGGTGAAAGAAGAATTACTGGAAAACTTTAAAGTCAGTATAAGAAAGTCGTTCCCGCACAAATGCGTATTCATTTCCGCCATTGACAAGGATAGTATTCATGAATTACGAGAAGTTTTGGCTTTGCATGTTCAAGATCTCTACTACAAGAGATATCCTTATGCCAACAGAAGTTTTCATTAAGACATTTTACCTCCTTAGACTATCTCAATAAAGAAATGTAGCCACTTTCCCGGTGAGCCATTTCTTCGCCTCTCCACGTCCATCTGTATTCGATCGCCCATACATAAACATCCATTGGCAAATCATTGCTTTCATTAGGCCCCAGCCATTCCTGTTGCGGATTATTGGTTTCGAAAACTGTTTCGCCCCATCTGTTAAAGATTTTAAGGCCATACGATGTAATGGAGTCGCAATCTACAATTGGATAGAACACATCATTTACACCGTCATTATTAGGCGTAAAACCGGTTGGTACAAAGAAATTACAATCGCAACTGCCGAATTCAATGAAAATTGTATCGTACGCAGTACCACATTGATTTTGAACGGTTACATGATATTCTCCTTGTTCTGATACAACATATTCAGCCTCTGTAGAATTGTCTTGCCAGATATATTCCGTTCCTTCCGGTTGTTCACCGATGGAGAGTGTAAATTGATTCCCTTTGCATAAGATCGTATCCAAGCCAAGATCAATTTTCGGTGCTGCATTGTAAGTTACAGTAATAGAATCCGAAGTATTACAAAATTCATTTGAGACCTGAACGGTAAAATCTCCTGCTTCAGTCACCAAATAACTGTCAGCCATTGAGCCGTCATGCCACAAATAATCAGTAGCTACAGAAGAAAAAGCATTTAAATCCAGCACTTCTCCTTCACAAATTGCGGTATCATTCGGCAAATTGATTTGCGGATACGCTAAAAATGTAAGATCAATACTGTCTGTTGAAGAACATTCATCAATACTCACCGTCACCCAATACGTTCCACTTTCCGTTACTTGATAAGCATCTTCCGTTGAACCGTCTTGCCATAAATATGCTGTTCCATTACTAGCTGAAGCATTTAAATCAACCGTTTCTCCTTCACAAAAGCTATCATCAGCTCCCAAATCAAATATGGGCGACTCCTTAAATTGAACTTGAATACTGTCTGTAAAAGAACAAGCTGTATTTTTTACTGTTACGCTATAACTTCCCGAAGTGGTTACCGTATAAGCAGATCCTGATGAGCCATCTTGCCAAACATAGCTATTGGCAGCATTCGAAGAAGCATCCAAAACTAATCCTCCATCATTACACAATGTAGTGTCCAGACCTAAATCAATAACGGGAATTTGATCATAGCTCACATTGATCTCATCGTAGGAAGAACAAAATTCATTAGATGCTCTAACGGAATAGTTCCCTTCTGCTTTCACCAACAATATGGGTAAAGTGCTGCCATCGCTCCATACATAATTTAATGCCTCTGGCACGTTGGCGTCTAAAAGAAGGGATTCTCCTTCGCACAATGTAGTGTCATTGCCTAAATCTATTTCCGGCGTAACGCCTTTTGAAACATAGATCGAATCGATTTCTTTGCATCCATTTTTATCCACCTCTAACCAATACCACCCGGAATCAGACACCATAATTTTACTCGTAGTAGCACCGGTATTCCAAAGATAAGTTTCATTCGCTCCGGTATTGATTCCAATTTCAATGCTTGTATTGCCGCAAATCACGGTGTCTTCACCCAAATCCACTACCGGACAAGGCAAGGTAACATCACAATTTAAACTGGCATTTCCATTCCAGGTAAGTGAAAATCCCTGATTAGAACTTGAATAATTATCGATTAGAATATAATATGTTTCTCCCGGATTCACATTTAACCATCGAACAAAACCATTGCCATTAACGCCTTCCGAATTGTCATTGGAATTGCCGTTCATGCCGGTATTGCCGCTGCCCAAAGCCCATGAACATCTTATAGGACTTCCTAAATTACCACACTCTCTGTCCGGACCGTAAACCGCAAAGTCATAGTCGTCAGAGCCTATTGGATCAATGATAAAACCTAATGTGCTTCCAGAATCAATTTGTATAAACAACCAAGCCGATTGATGCTCCTCATCTATACATCCCGAACTATTATTAGGACTGGCAAAATCATCTCTTCCGGGACCGTTACTGTTTAAATTTAAGGTTTCATTGGAACAAATACCTAAAGCACCGGAAGTGCCGGCACAATCTGTAGATATATTTTGAGCAAATAGAATGCCGGTACAACTTAAAAGTAGGAATACCAAAAGTATTTTGGCAAAGTCTGTAGTAGACCTATGATACAAATTAACCCCCATAATTCATCTCTAAATTAATAGATTTCTCTAAGAAATAAGGGGCATTTGCTTAAAAATAGCATGGATTAACCGTAATGTAAAGGGCAAATAGTATTTAAATCAAAAAAAATCGATTCATTAATGTTTTAAAAACATTTTTTGTGAACCATATCCAATGGCTTTAAAGAAATAAATCCCCGGATCTAATGACGTGATATCAATATCTATGCTTGTGGCATTTAATTGACCAAACATAATATCAACCCCATAGCTGTTCATGATCTTATATTTCTTGTTCAATAAATGCTCGTCAACCTGAATGGTCAAACGATCTACTGTAGGATTGGGAAACAAATGAATATTGTCCTGATG
>JAGQYH010000157.1 GCA_020436175.1 Bacteroidota bacterium | reverse complement strand
AATTCCGGTTTCCAATTTGTTGAAACCTGCCAGTGACTTAATCGATGGACATGACGGATGCTTGTATGGCACTACATCTCAAGGAGGAGAAAAAAATGTTGGCGTGTTTTACAAAATAGATAAAACGTCCAAGCGCATGGAAGTACTTTCTGACATTAACTTTTTAACCTATCCGGGAGTAACCATCACATTTGATGATAAAAATGACCAAGTATATGGTTTTGCTGCTTATGGCGGTGCCAATAACAAAGGTTCGATATTTAGCTATGACAAGGCTTTTAATGAATACAAAGAGCTTTTTGCCTGGAAGGATGTCTTAAATGGAGCCATTCCACTTGGAAAACCGGTGGTACATGATGGACATATTTATGGCGTCACTGAATTTGGCGGAGAATATGAATCCGGAGTTTTGTTCAGCTATGATATTGAAAAAGGCGAATTGACCATTCTTAAACATTTTGAAGATTTTGTTACCGGTGGTAAACCTTGCTCAGAATTTGTAGTACATAACAACAGAATATTCGGCACTACCAAACTAGGAGGAAAGTACGATGGTGGAACGATTTATTGCTACGACCTTAATAACAATAAATTCAGCGTGATGTATAATTTCATTGAATCTGATGGGAAAGGAGGTAGAGCATTAAACGTAGTCAATGAAAATTATTTGATGGGATGCACTGTTGCAGGAGGCGAATATGATTTGGGAGTATTATATACATTCAACTTGAGTACTAGAGCATACACTAAAAAAATAGATTTTAACTGGAATAACGGAGCGCAACCGGAAGCCAAACTGGTGGAAACCGATAAGTATCAATATGTTGGTTATACCACAAGTGGAGGACATAATGGAGCGGGTGTTTACTTTTCATATGATCTTGAAAAGAATGTTCTAACCAAGAACTTTGATTTTGAAAATGAAGCCAATAGTAAGATAAACTATAGTTCTTTCTTGGTGGTGAATCTTAATGATAAGGAGAGTGTAAATGAATCGCCAATACTCACAGGTTTTAGCCCGGCCAACGAAACCAATGATTTGATCGTTCAATCAGAACAAGAAGATGACAGTTATTTGCTTTTGGGTAATAGCAAGTCAGCAGCTAAATAATTGTTTGAACATACCGGATGATTTAAGAGAGTTACAGCAATGTAACTCTCTTTTGTTTTTTACCTTAGCAACCGGATGAAGCATCAACATTTTATTTGTGATCAAAGTTTTGTTTTGCTGGCCCAAAGAGCTGTTTTTTGGGTAGAAGAGTCTTGTTTGATCATCAGTGATCTGCATCTAGGGAAAAGCCATCATTTCAGAAAGAGTGGGGTAGGCATTCCCAAGACAGGAGATTATAAAAATCTATCGATAATAAAAGGACTCATTGAAATCTGGCAGCCTCAAAAATTACTTTTTTTAGGTGATTTGTTTCATAGTGAAGCCAATCATCATGTGATGGAGGTAAAGGAATTTTTTGACAAGTATCCCAACATACATCGCCATTTAGTAGTGGGAAACCATGATATTATGGATATTTCCTGGTACGATTTGTTGGGACTCACCATTCACAAGGAAACCTTCCAATGCGGTCCTTTTCTTTTTTCACATGAACCACTTGAAAATCTTGAAAACGGATCGGAATTATACAATATCTGTGGTCATATACATCCTGCGGTTCGGTTGGTGGGAAAAGGTCGACAATCGATCACTTTACCCTGTTTTTACTTTTCTGAAAAACAAGCCATTCTTCCGGCATTTGGAAAATTCACCGGAAACTTTAGGATAAAACCCACGACAAATGATCAGGTATTCGCCATCGCCAACCAATCGATTGTTGTTTTATAACCAATTTGCGCTAAAAAATACAATCAATAGCCTAGCCTTCAAAATTATCCTTTACCACTCTGGTATTGGATAGGGAATCATGCCATCCATAAGGCTTACCCATAAGAAAAGACACAAATTCGAAAGGAATGAAACGCGCGATTGTTCTGATAAATATCTTGGCAATACTAGGTTTAGCTCCTTCCAGATCAACCACTTTTGTTTTGGTCAGAAATTTAGATGGCGTTTTTTGAAAGATGAATTCGAAAATAAACCACCACGAATATGCTATAAAATAGAATGCAATCATAAAACCATTGCTAATTTCGTTTTCATAATAACCGGGGAAGATGATCAGGAAAATGATAATGGTGAGCCAAAAAAAGATCATGCCGTCTAAAATTCCGTGCAATGCTCTTTGCCATAGTTTGGGAGCATAGGCATCCATGTTGTCCTTTGGTTCAAAAAAGGTATGTTTAAAATCGTCATCTAATATGTCGTCAGATGCAGGATCATGCATTCCTTGTTCCATGCTTTACTTTTTAAATTTCAGTTTCGGCGAACGACCTTTTTTATAGACATTTCTGGCCGGCATGCCTTTTCTCAACTCCCTTTGTTCTTCAATGGGCAATTGTATAAAATCCTGACATTCTACCGAACAGCAATGATCCAAAGCTTCGCCACATTGTTCACATTGAATGAATAACAAATGACAAGCCTCATTTTTACAATTAACATGCGTATCGCAAGCATTGCCGCATTGATGACAAACCGCTATCACATCATCGGAAATTCGTTCGCCCAAACGTTTATCAAAAACAAAGTTTTTACCAATAAATCTGTTTTCAATACCGCCTTGTTGTATTTGTTTTACATAGTTGATGATGCCGCCTTCTAAGTGATGTACCTTCTTAAAACCTTTGTGTTTAAAGTAAGCACTGGCCTTTTCGCATCGTATGCCTCCGGTACAATACATCACAATATTTTTGTCTTCTTTGCCGGTGATCATTTCTTCAATAATAGGCAGCGATTCTCTGAACGTATCCACATCAGGAGTTATGGCATTTTTAAAATGCCCGACTTCACTTTCATAGTGGTTTCGCATATCAATTAAGATGGTCTCCGGATCGCTGGATAACTCATTGAATTCTTTGGCTTTTAAATAGGTGCCCACATCCGAAGCATCAAAAGTGGCATCATTCAAACCATCCGCCACTATTTTGGAGCGGACTAATATTTTTAACTTGATGAAAGATTTACCGTCATCATCCACTGCCAGGTTCAATCGGCAACCATTCAGCCAATCAATAGAATAAAGCAGCGATTTAAAATCTTCCAATTTATCTGTGGGAACAGAGATCTGCGCATTAATGCCTTCCGTGGCCACGTAAATTCTACCCAATACATCTACTGATGATAAGGTTAAATACAAATGATCTCTAAAAAATTCCGGATTATCAATCGTGTGGTAAGTATAAAAAGATATGGTCGTTCTGGGCTCATCACTGTTGGCCAAACGCTCTTCCAATACCTTTTTATCGATCTTATTATACAGTTGCATGCTATATGTTTAAGTGTTAAAAAGTGCTGCAAAGATATAGAAAATCAATTAATTGCAATTGCGAGGAAGTCAAATTTAGAAGATAATTTGAATGACGTGGTATTCTGCTTATATTGTTATTAGCTCTTTTGGGCGTTCCCTACGGGCGGGCTTTTCGCTACAAGTCCTCGCAAGCTGCGGGCTTTCCGCTTCAATCCCTAACGCAGAAAAATAAACCTTTCAGCGTGCGATAGCTCCTGAAAGCGTTAATTTTTATCTAACTAACAGTAAGGCGTTATTCATCCGACCTAACTGCACTATCACTAACAATTCAATTTAAATATCAACCAAAAGAAGCTAAATCAACTCTTTACATTTGTTATGTTCTCAAGTATCCCATCAATGTCTCTCGCAGAGGACGTTTATGGCTTGATGTAAAATTTATAGCATAATCAATATCTAATTTCTTCTAAAGCTTAGGTGACATAAAGAACGAACTTCAGTAGAGAATTTATCATAAATTAAGTGTTTTTACTTTAGCTATTATTATCTTCAAGAAAACAATGGATATGTTGACAAAAGAAAATGTAATTAAAACGATTAATCAACTGCAGGTCAGTTTCTCAATTGATAAATTATTTGACCAAAAAATTCTATTAAATAAAATAGAAAAGCGCATAGCGCAATATTATCTGGGCCAAATCAACACTACTAAGGAAGCTAAAATTAAACTCAAAAATGGTTAGAGTAATTTGGACAGATCAAGCCCTGTAGTTAATAAGCAAAATTGAATATGAATTTTCGAATTATTCCGTATCTAATTTCTTTTTATACACTCATCTCATGTCAAACTACAAGCATTAATGAACATGGTGGCAAAATAAAAGGGGAATCAAATATTGTTTTTAAAGAAATTGACATTGCGTTAAATGGACAAACTAAGATTTCAGGTTTTGTTTATTCGGAATTTGACGAATTTTTTTTAGAAGGTGCTTTTGTTGAAATTGGTGATACTGCTGTTATAACTGACAAGGATGGATTTTTCTCGATTATTATTAAACCTGACTTGTATGATATTTCAGCATCCTATGCTGGGAATACGAAACAGTCTATAAAGAAAATAAATATGTCCAAAAGCGAACATATCATAATAGTATTTAAACTAGGCACTTTTTGGATAGACTGATTATTTCTTCTAATATTAAGATTTAAATTTTGATTACTCATCACTATTGAAGCCTTTGGTATAAAATATTATAACTTACCGAATTTAAATACTAGTAACTCTAGCACACTTTAGGCACTCATAAAAGCATAATCCTTCGCAAAGTAAGTTAAGATCACATCGGCACCGGCGCGCTTAATACTCATTAAAACTTCCGGCATAACCTTCTCATATTCCAACCAGCCTTTTTCGCAAGCTGCTTTCACCATGCTGTATTCGCCACTGACATTATAAGCAGCAATCGGCAATGGAAATGTTTCTTTCAAAGAATGAATGATATCCAAATAGGCTAAGGCAGGTTTCACCATCAAATAATCTGCTCCTTCGGCATAGTCCAACTCGGCTTCTCGAATGGCCTCCAGTTTATTGGCCGGGTTCATTTGATACGTTTTTTTATCACCGGCCTTGGGTGCCGAATCCAAAGCATCTCTAAAAGGACCGTAAAAAGCACTGGCATATTTTGCCGTATAAGACATGATGCCTACTTCCGTATGACCGTTAACATCCAATTCTTCTCGCAAATAGGCAATTCTTCCGTCCATCATATCCGACGGCCCAAGAATGTCAATGCCGGCTTCTGCCTGAGCTAATGCATATTTTCCCAGGATAGGCAAAGTTTCGTCATTTAATATCTTTCCGGCTTTCACCAAACCATCATGACCGTCACTACTATATGGATCCATGGCAATATCACTGATCAAACAGGCTTCGGGCAATTCCTTTTTGATGGCTGTTATCGTTTTTAAATAAAAGTTGGATTTTTTGTAACCATAAGTTCCCTTGGCATCTTTTAAGCTGTCTTCCACTGCGGGAAACAAAACAAAAGAAGTCAGGCCTTTTTTCATACAAGTTTCAATTTCCTTGAGCATCAAATCCTGACTGAATTGATAACAATCCGGCATAGAAGGTATTTTATTCTTGATCTTTTTACCGTCTACCAAAAACAAAGGGTAAACTAAATTTTTAACGGATAGCCTGGTTTCCTGAACCATATCTCTGATCGCCGCCGACTGTCTGTTTCTTCTGGGTCTTGAAAGCATCTTTTATTTTTTTCAAAAATATGGGAATTGTCCGAACTTATAAGTCAATATTGCGATTTTAATGATTTGAATATGCTAAAGAAAGCCGGTAAAATATTAGGTATCATTATACTGATACTGTTAGTAATTATCTTGATCACCCTTAGAATAATGGACTTTCGCTGGTCGGATAAAAAGTATACGGCCAAATTTGACAAGAAGCAAGTAAGCTTTGCTTCTAATTCTATTCAAATTGATCAAAGGCAAATTCACTACTTGGAAACAGGGGATGATGTCCATCAACCTGTAATGTTCATTCATGGAGCACCCGGCTCTTTACGTGATTTTAAATCTTATTTGTGGGATGCAGATCTATTGCAAAAGGCAAATATGAGAGCGGTTGATAGGCCGGGTTATGGC
>JAGQYH010000156.1:4208-6081 GCA_020436175.1 Bacteroidota bacterium | reverse complement strand
AATTCCACCTAGGATATATTATGAGGATAAAACAGAATAATTAAGCACGCTCCATCAATGTCTCTCGCAGAGAACGTTGATGTTATTGCTACTGCTCCAAGAATGAGTCGATAGTTAGCTTTTACTCCATTATTTTATGAAAATCTTCCGAGCTGATAGGCAATAAGTCTGTCCCATTAATTCTGTTGAGTAACTCTTTCCAATTACTATCATTTTGGAAAACTTCTTTAAAAAGTGGCAATGCTTCTTCCATTTCCCCCGTTCCGGCATAAGTTACGGCAGTCCAAAATTTCATTTCATAATTCTCCGGCAGTAATGCTGAAGCCTTGAGGTAGCAAGAATGTGCTAGATCCAAATCATTTTTTTCCAAAGCTACATCGCCATCATTCATAAAGTCGTAGGCTCTTTTTACATTCAACAACCTTCCTAACTCTTTCAACGGTTCCGGATGATCATCTACCCTAATATCTACTTTTCTATCTATCCATAACTTGCCTGTAGCTTCGGGCATTACCACTAATAATGCTGCCGATTGCTTTCCTCTGATATCTCCTCCGGCAGCTTGTGCCGCTTCTAAAGCCACCAGCAATCTTTCTTCTAAGCTACCCTCTGCCTTTTCAAATGCAGCAGCCATTGCCGGCCAAACAGTTTCATTCAACATCATATTGGCTTGAACACTATACCCGTCTCCTTTCCAATCTCCTGCTGCCGAAATGCATTTCTTACCGGTATAAACCGCAACTCTGCCAGATTTATCTACAATGGCCAGTTGTCTTTCATCCCGTCCCTCATCTGCTTCAATCAATTGATCCACTACTTCTTGTGGCGACATTCCTTGCTTTAACATCGCCAACCCTTCAGGGCCAAAATTCGGATTGGTAAACGATTGAGTGGCTATGGCTCCCACACCGGCTTCCGCCCAACTGACTACAGACCCTACTGCAAACCAATGGGATTGTACGGCCACTCCCATTTCACCGGTGATACTGTCATAAGCAACAATGGAGTAAGTATGAGCCAATGGGGCAGATTTATTATAAATTTGACCGTTAATATCAATGCTAAATATAATCATGAAGATCAAAAGATATATCCAACGCATCATACCGTAACTTAAATTAATGTTAGGGATGTAAGATACGCTTCATTTTTTACAAAAATTAAAATGTTTCTGCTATCTTTGCACTCCCAAAATAAATCATAAAGATGAAAAGGACGTTTCAACCTTCAAGAAGAAAAAGAAAGAATAAACACGGATTCAGAGCACGTATGAAAACGAAAGCGGGAAGAAAGGTGTTGAATGCAAGAAGATCAAAAGGCAGAAAAAAATTAACGATTTCATCTGAAAGCAGATTGAAGTAAGCTTTTTAGATATACAATTTATAATTTTGATACCCACGGCAATGTCGTGGGTATTTTTGTTTTATGGAAAAACATACATTTAAACGATCCGAAAGATTAAAAAGCAAAAAGATCATTGGCGAAATATTTTCTAATGGCAAGGTTATTGGAGCACATCCTATAAAGCTATTTTGGATAGAGGTTAAAGACAGTTCGGCAATTGATCAACCCATACTTCAATTTGCCTTTACCGTCTCCAAAAAGAAATTTAAAAAGGCAGTTGATCGAAACAGGATCAAGCGCTTGATGAGAGAAAGTGTTAGATTGCAAAAACATGAATTGATACAGATGGATGAAATTAATAAAAGCAGATTTGCGTTCATGTTTCTATATATTGGAGAAGAACTACCGGAATATCAAAATGTTGAGCAAAAGATCAAAAAATGCATTGACCAGTTTAAAATTACCATATAATGAGATTTTTTAACAAATTCATTTCAGGGATACTATTACTTTTAATCAGACTATATCA
>JAGQYH010000156.1:2597-4199 GCA_020436175.1 Bacteroidota bacterium | reverse complement strand
AGTTTAAAATTACCATATAATGAGATTTTTTAACAAATTCATTTCAGGGATACTATTACTTTTAATCAGACTATATCAAGTTACGCTGTCTCCATTATTAGGTAAATCGTGCAGATATACACCAAGTTGTTCAAAATATACCTTTCAAGCCATCGAAAAATACGGTCCATTTAAAGGAACATACCTAGGCATAAAAAGAATTTTAAGTTGCCATCCTTGGGGCGGCAGCGGATATGATCCGGTACCATAAACAAAAAATTAAAATAAAAACATGAAACGAAAAGCAATCATCTTTCTAGTAGCCATCGGACTCTTTTTTAGTTTGCAGTCGGGGCAAGACAGATACTTCGAGATCAGTAAGAACATAGAAACTTTCAATATGCTTTTTAAAGAATTGAATCGTTACTATGTAGATGATGTAGATCCTTCAGAATTGATGGAAATCGGTATTGATGCCATGTTACGTTCACTTGATCCCTACACGGTTTACTTATCCGGAGCAGAACTCGACAATTATAGAATGGCCACTACCGGCCAATATGGTGGTATCGGAGCAAGAATAGGTATGATGGACGATAATGTTGTTGTAACAGATCCGTACGAAGGCTTTCCGGCTTACAATGCCGGATTAAGAGCGGGAGACATTATCACCGAAGTGGACGGCAAATCAACCAAAGGCTATGATACAGAAGAAGTGAGCCAGATTTTAAGAGGTCAGCCGGGCACCGATGTGGTGGTAAAAGTCAACAGAAGTGTTTCTAATGAAACCATGGAATTAACCATCACGCGTGGCGATATCGTCATTCAAAATGTTCCTTATTTCGGTATGGTTGAAGAAGGTGTAGGCTATATCAAACTAACAAATTTTGCTGAAAATGCCGGTAAAGAAGTAGGCGATGCCTTATCCGCCTTAAAAGAAGAGCACAAACTTTCAAGTGTTATCCTGGATCTTAGAGGAAATGGTGGCGGATTATTACACGAAGCCGTTAATGTAACCAATGTTTTTGTTGACAAAGGAGTTGAAGTGGTAAGCACTAAAGGTAAAGAAACCGACAACGACAAATCTTATAAGACCTTGAATAAATCTGTAGATTCTGAAATTCCATTGGTCGTTCTAACAGATGGCGGATCTGCTTCGGCTTCAGAAATTGTATCCGGCGCCATTCAAGACCTTGACAGAGGTGTTGTGATCGGGCAACGCACTTATGGTAAAGGTCTTGTACAAATAACACGACCTCTGCCTTACAAATCAAAATTAAAAGTAACTACCTCCAAATATTATATTCCCAGTGGAAGATGTATTCAAGCGATCGATTATGTTAATCGTCATTTAGATGAACGTGCTAAAGAATTGCCGGATTCACTAAGAAGAGCCTTCAAAACACAAACGGGTAGAGAAGTACTAGACGGTGCAGGTATTGATCCTGATGTAACAACAGAAATAGAAACTATTTCCAACGTATCCAGAAGTTTGATTAACCACAATTTGATCTTTAACTATGCTACCATTTATTGGAACAAACACAAAGAACTTACCAATGGAAGTAAGTTTCAATTAACGGAAGAAGAATTCAATGATTTTGTTGAATACATTAGTGATAA
>JAGQYH010000156.1:0-2498 GCA_020436175.1 Bacteroidota bacterium | reverse complement strand
GAGCCTGATCGGCGACCCGGATATTAATGAAGCGTTAACTGTATTCAAAGACCAATCTATTTACAATAAAATATTAGCAAAAAACTAAATGTAACTACCTAAAATGGTAAAGCCATCTGGTTTATACTAGGTGGCTTTTGTATTTTTGCAACTTCAATTATTAGCATAAATACCTCTATGATCTTATGCATTGATACAGCCTTGGAAAAATGTTCCATTGCCCTATGTTGGAATGGTGAATGTATTGATGTATTAACCAACGACCAAACCTACAAAGCCTCTGAAGTTTTACATATCCTGATCGAACAATTGTTGGCAAAAAACAACATTGGAATGGAAGATTTAAAAGCTGTAGCCGTGAATGGCGGGCCGGGTTCTTACACCGGTTTAAGAATTGGCGCTACTGCTGCGAAAGGACTGTGCTATGCTTTGGATATACCTTTAATAAACATTAATGGTTTAAGGCTTATGACCGAGGAAATACTAGAGCGATTCGATTCTACGTTTGATTATTATATACCGATGATCGATGCAAGAAGAATGGAAGTATTCACTTGTATTTTCGATCGGGAAATGAATACCATACTGCCGCCACAGCCTAAAATTTTGACCTCAGATTTTTTAGATGCATACGAAAATTATCGAATTGTTATCTATGGAAACGGCGGGGAAAAAGCAAAAGAAATATTGAACAAAAAACAAATATCCTTTGTTTCTAATGTAGAAACAAGTGCAAAATATTTCAAAACATTGGTTTGGAATAAGTGGTTGAATAAAAATTTTGAAAATAACAATACATATGCCCCTAAATATCTTAAAAAGTTCCACAGCATAAGCCATTGATTTTTAGGAAGCATTTGTTAAAAAAATTAAACATATTTAAAAACAAGTCTTTTATCCCGTTTTTTCTGTGACCATTTTTATGATCGCCGTCAAAACAACAAATTAAAAAAAATTAAACTATGGGGACACCAGCAATTAACGATGAAGTACTTACAATAGGTTCTGAGAAAACGAATGATCAAATTAGTATCAACTTTAATACTTTGAGAAGATCAGTACTTACATTGAGAGCCATCAACCATCAGCTTAGACAAGAAATTATCTCACTTTTAGATAAGGATGGTAGAATGACTGTAACAGACATCTATGTAAAACTTAGATTGGAACAATCTGTTGCTTCTCAACATTTGGCCATCTTAAGAAGAGCAGGCGTTTTGAAGACCGAGAGAGATGGTAAGTTTATTTATTATTCTGTGAACAATGATAGATTGAAAGAAATTTCAAGTTTCATTGAAGATCTAGTGAATAGTTAATAATCACAATCATTACACTGCAGTGGCTGAAGAATTTCTTTAGAACATCAAACTGCAATTATATTGATTAAGAATTACAGATTACCCTTTCCGAATGGAAGGGGTAATCTTTGTTAACCCCTTAATTAAAGCTATATTTGCCGTGTATGCAGTTTAATGATTTCGAAATAAAAATGATTGAGAAAAGTGCCGAGCTCTTAAGAGCTCTTTCCAATCCTGTTCGGGTATCGATCCTGAATTTTATTTCAAAAAATCATTCCACCAAAGTTTTTGACATCCATTCCAGTCTAAACTTAGACAAATCTATTGCTTCACAACATCTCAAGATATTAAGAGATGCCCGTTTGGTAAAAACTACCAGAGACGGTAAAAACATCTATTATGAAGTAGATGTCCCGTTTGTTAATCATATACTTAAGCAAGTTATTCTTTTTGACAAGCAGACGTTAGCCGGTAGAAAAAACAAGAAATAGAGGTTATTTCTCTCGCAAATTATTGGCTTTAACTATCTTTAGCGGATGAGTAAAAATCGCAAATTATATTTGTTTGATGCCATGGCATTAATCTACCGGGCACACTTTGCATTCATCAATAACCCTTTAATCAATTCGAAAGGTTTTAATGTTTCTGCAGTTACCGGCTTCACCAATACATTACACGAAATTTTAACCAAATACGAACCTACACATGCTGCAGTAGTTTTTGACGCTCCCGGTCCAACAGACCGTGTGGCTGAGCACGACTTCTACAAAGCTAACCGGCAAGCAGCTCCGGAAGATTTAGTCGCTTCCATTCCATATATCAAACAGATCGTTGCAGCCATGAATATTCCCTGCATAGAATTAGCAGGCTATGAAGCAGACGATCTCATTGGCACCATTGCAAAAAAGGCAGCCAAACAAGGTTTTGATGTTTATATGGTCACTCCAGATAAAGATTTCGCACAACTGGTGGAAGAACATATTTTTATTCATAAACCACCGGCACACGGTAAAGGTCATGAAATTTTAGATCTACCTGCAATTTTAGAAAAATGGGAAGTTGATCGTCCGGAGCAAGTGATCGATATTTTGGGCATGTGGGGCGATGCCGTGGACAATATACCCGGAATACCGGGAGTAGGGGAAAAAACTGCTAAAAAATTCATAAAGGAGTACGGCTCCATAGAGAATCTATTAGCGC
>JAGQYH010000155.1 GCA_020436175.1 Bacteroidota bacterium | reverse complement strand
TAAAAGGGATAAATAGTGAAAAATCGATGCAGTTTTAACGGCAATTCCAGCGAAATAGTATGTGCTTTCAGATTAAAATTGTCCCAGTAAAATCGATAAGAACTTCGGATGACCAACCAATCAGTAGTATAGTAATTTACTTTTAAGGAGACCGGAATTCGCAATTTATAATCCGGCAATCGTTCAATGTCTATTAAATTTTTATCCGAAAAATAAATCCGGTTGAATGGTGTCGACAACAAACCAAATTGTTGTATCACTTCCACAGAAAGGGCTGCTTGCAATCTTTCATTGATGATTTGGTGGTAGTTTATTGCCGTTTGTAAGGAATGTCTTTTATTGTTGGTTAAATTATCCGGACCGAAATAATCCGATGGATAAAGTTTGGACAGTCGGTAATATGGTCCCCACGCATCCATAATAAAATGGGACTTCACCCCTATTTTTGCCTGCCATTTGTCAATAGTTTTTGTAAATCCCAAACCGGCATTAACGCTTGCAAAATGGGCTTCGTTAGCCGCCCCGAGACGAATTTGATACGCAAAATTTTTATCTCCACTTACCTCCTTATCAATGATAGCATTCATTTCCACATGGAGGTCGCTCTTAGATGCTCCTGAAATAGTGGTTGGATCTATTTCATCGGTGGATGCTGAAGTAAAATAGCTGATCTTATTATCTAAAGTCAATGACTTATCATTCCTCAACGGAATTTTGATGATGATCTTTGCGCCATAATCTTTTAACGCTTCCCGACCTTCTCCTCCGGTTACTGCAGAATGATCTCCATCTTGCCGGTAATAATCTGCCATAAAATCAATAACCACCGGTTTTTGATCACCGGGTATTTGACCGTTAATGATGGAATCTTGCTGAGCTTTGCCATTGACAGCTGCCAATAAAATAATTATTACTATGGTTAGAAGTGTTCTTATCACTTTCTTCTTTACTCTTTATTAATTACATCCACAACCCCCGCCAATACTGCCATCATTACCTCCTACTGCCCCTTCTCTGTACGACTGAAAATTGCTCTCAAATGATTCTAAAGATTTGTTGGACAAGTCCATCTCACTGTCATTTAAATAAGTTCGTTGATAGGGCTTTACAGTGGTACAACTGCCTGCAATGCAAATTAGAACAATGCTCCATGCCATTACTATTTTAGATTTTATGATCATGAACGGCTAATTTAAAAATAAATGAAGAATGCATTAGCGTTGCTGAAAGCGTTTTTTGGCTTCGTCGGAAGAATTTTCTTGTTTGAATTTTTCCAATTCGATGATCTCCTCATAAGCCTCTTCCAATGACTTGCCATCCTCTTCAACTTTTGCTGTATCAATGGTCATCGTTTCCAAGCGATCGACCACTTTCCCCATTAATTCCTGTAAGGTAGCAGGATCAGCATCATAATAGGCATAAGAAGCATAAAACAAGCTATCAATAACACCCAAACTGTCGAATACTGCCGGGTAAAGATAGTTTTTGAGGTATTCATCCTTTTGCAACTTCAGATCATATTGTTTTACCGCCTTTACTTCATTCACATACAACAAAGCCAAAACTTCTACCATTTTATCTTCCGGAATTGTAGGCAAAGCCACCTGATTCTTCTTTTCACATGAATATAAAACGGAAAGTAATCCGATAAATAATACTATGCCGTAATTTTGTAAACACATAAATCTTAGTGATGCCAAACCTGAATAAACTTTCTGAATTAAAAAAATTATGTGACAAAAATAATGCTTTATTGGTTGCAGTTTCCAAAACAAAATCGGTTGAGGAAATTTTATCGGTGTATAATGCCGGCCAGAAAGTATTTGGTGAAAATAAGGTTCAGGAAATCACAGACAAATATGAGCAATTGCCAAAAGATATTGAATGGCATTTTATCGGACATTTACAAAGGAACAAGGTGAAGTATATTGCCCCTTTTGTTGACCTCATCCATGGTGTAGACAGTTTAAGATTAGCCAAAGAGATCAATAAGCAAGCCAACAACAATCAAAGAAAGATAAGGGTATTACTACAAATGCACATTGCCCAGGAAAGCACCAAGTTCGGATTTGATATGGATGAATTGACAGAAATTTTGTCGGCGGGCGAGCTTCTGACACTTGAAAATTTAGAGATCTGTGGACTTATGGGCATGGCTACTTTTACGGATGATGCTGAACAAGTAGATCAAGAATTCAGCTACCTATATAATTGTTTTCAAAAAATACAATCGCGATTCTTTAGTAATAAAGAAAACTTCAAGGAAATTTCTATGGGAATGTCCGGTGATTATGAATTGGCATTAAAAAATGGAAGTACTATGGTAAGAGTAGGCAGTGCTATTTTTGGAGAAAGATGATTAGTTATTCTTCTGATATTCTTGCATGGCTTCTTGTGCTTTTTCAATTGCTTTCTTTTGCAATTCCATACTGGCATTTGACCATTTCATTTGCGCATCAACAAAAGCTTGCCAGCACTCAGCTCCACCTAATCCGGTTACACCTAATGCCTGTATCTTCTTAGCTAACTCCTCACTATCTTCTCTTAATTTAACTTCCTCTGCTTTATCAATTTCTTTACCTTCTATCGATTTCATCGCCATTTCAATGCTTCTTTCAACAACATCATCGTATTCATCAACTATCTTGTCACACTTTTTTATGCTGATGTTAGTGTTGATCTTAACACCTTCGTTATGAGTCTTACCGGTTTTATCATTACTGTTTCCACAAGCAGCTATAAGAAAAGTTATAAATACATAAGCTAAAATTCCAGTATTGTTTGATGTCCACATATTCATATATTTTTATTGACGTATATCTTCAGTACAAATATAACATATTATATAATATTGATATTCGAATCAAATATTCAAGGATAAGTTCAATTTATTCAATCGAATTAGCACCGTTCATCAAGAAAAAATGCCTATTCATCGAATGCATTTGACATTGGTTGTAATTCTGTAAAATTTTAAGCCTGTTACTATTCACATTAAAACCTATTTATGAAATTAAAATCTTTCATCTTTTTAACCGGTCTTCTTTCACTTTCATTAAGTTGTAAATTATTGGATAAACTGACTCAATTCAATATGGAATTCGATCAGGAAGTCACTATTCCTTCCTCTACAGTAATCAACCTTCCATTTACTATTGATACAGAAGACACTGAAACCAATTCTGAAACTACATTTGAAATTAACGACACCCGAAAGGATCTGGTGGAAGAAATTTTATTAAAACAGATCGACCTGACCATCACCTCTCCTTCCAACAAAGACTTTGACTTCTTAAAATCAGTTAGCATTTATATTTCGGCTGATGGATTGGAAGAAATGAAAGTAGCTTGGTTAGATGATATTTCCGATAATCCGGGCAATTCATTGGATCTTAATAAAACCAACGAAGACTTAAAAGACTTCATTAAGAAAGATGAATTCAAATTGCGATTAAATACCACCACAGATCAAGTGATCACCAATAATTACAAGATCAATATCCACACCGTTTTTAAGGTGGATGCAAATATTCTGGGAATATAGTTCAATGCTTAAACCATTGCAATACTGCTTAAAATCATCACTGATTTAAAAAACTTTCTGTAAGTTCGTTGACGATAAGAACGAATCATGCAGTACAAAAAAATAGGATTTACAGATGTTGATGGTGTACTGAGAGGCAAGTATGTAAACCTTTCAAAACTAGAGCATTCTAATCAAATTGAACATTGTGATGTGGTATTTGGATGGGATTTGAATGACAGGTGTTACGACAAAGACAGCGTTACCGGCTGGAATAAAGGCTTTGGAGATGCTCTTTTAACTTTAGACCCAACAACCGAAAGAACGATTCCTTGGGAAAGTGGCACCAATTTTATGCTAGGCGATTACCACGCCGATGAAACTTTTAAGCATGTTTGCCCAAGAAGCTTATTGAAATCTATTCTTACCGAGTACAAAGCAATGGGCATTACACCTAAAGTAGGCTTTGAGTATGAATGGTTTAATTTTGACAAAACCGCTCAAACTATTGCTCAACCTCAAGAACATACTATTACCCAAGGTATGTTCGGTTATTCTTTGTCTAAATTGACCGAACTCAAGGATTTCTCTCATCAACTGTTAAAGGATCTTCAAGCCTTCCAAATTGATGTTGAGGGTTTCCATACCGAAACCGGCCCAGGAGTGTACGAAGCGGCATTGAAATACACACATGCATTGGAGGCTGCAGATCAAGCAGCACTGTTTAAATTAGGTGTCAAAGAAATTGCGCTACATCACAATATCATTGCCTCCTTCATGGCCAAATGGAATGCCGGACTGCCGGGTTGTGGCGGACATATTCATGTAAGTTTGGTGGATCAGAACGACAAAGAATTACTGCATTATGCTGAGAATGAGCCATTCAACGGCATCTCAGAAAATTTTCTATCCGGTATTTTGGAAGGAAGTATTCCTTTGTTTCCTTTATACGCCCCTATCGTCAATAGTTATAAGCGCTTTATAGAAGGATCATGGGCAGCCACTTCGCTTTGCTGGGGATTTCAAAACAGAACAACTGCTGTTCGCATTATTCCGGCAAAAGTGGGAAAATGTCATGTTGAAATGCGTATTCCGGGAGCAGATGTCAACCCGTATTTGGCAATTTATGCCTTATTGGCCTCAGGATTATATGGCATCAGGGAAAAGCTGCAATTAAAACTTAAAGAACAAAAAGGAAGTGCCTATGTTTCCACGCAAAATGCACCACTTCCAAAAAGTTTAGAAGAGGCTGTGCGCATCATGCATGATCATCCATTGCCCAAAAAGATTTTAGATCCTGCTTTTGTGGATCACTATCTGATGACGAGACAAGCGGAAGTTAAAAGATACCAAGAAGCTGTAACCGATTGGGAAATCAACCGATACTTAGAAATTATATAAAATGCGATTTGTAGATTACAACGTGATCATTGAATTTGCCTGGAGCAAGTTCAATTCAACTAAAAAGATTGTTAAGATCGAGGATATTAGCGCAAAAGTATCTACCAACCATGTGTTTAGAGTAACTTTTGAGAAAGGCAGTATTGTGATTGCCAAGCTATCCTATTTTGGTCGTCATGAGCATTTTATCGACGATCACAAGATCATTAATGCGTTGGCCAATAATTTGTTGTTTCC
Source organism: Bacteroidota bacterium (assembly GCA_020436175.1). Lineage (GTDB taxonomy): Bacteria > Bacteroidota > Bacteroidia > Chitinophagales > JADIYW01 > JAGQYH01. Next base: position 967 of record JAGQYH010000155.1, on the reverse strand, counting down.
GTTCGATCAATTCATCGCACGCTCTTTGTCGAAGAAAAACGAAGTATTCACTTATCGATATCAAAAAGCAGGCATTGATGTTTGGACAGTTTTTTACAATCCCATCCGAATTGATCAAAGAGTGCCCAATATTTTGAATGAAAAGCAAATCAAAAAATTAGGACATCAATTAGGATATTTTCATAGCGCCTGTCATGATATTGTAGAAGAGTTGCCTAAATCTTCCAAAACCATGGAGTTTGACATCAAAGAATTCCAAAAACTATTAAATACGGAACAAGGCTTGATCGAACATGCCCTGCACAATGTTGAAATCAAAAAGCAGTGCAATCTGTTTCTCAAAAACAGTAAGCAATTAGGCTATCAAGATTTCGAAAGATTACCAGTATTTATTGATTGGAATATTGGTAATTTTTCTGTTGATAAGCAATTCAACTTTTATTCACGATGGGATTATGATTGGTTTAGAATGAGTCCGAGAACATTGGATTTTTATTTCTGGGCGCGAGTAGTCAGAGCGGAAGGTGATCAAACCAGTTTCAGTTACACCATTGATCCATTAAATGAAGACCGATTTCATCTCTTTTTGAAAAGTTATCATGAAGTCAACCCACTAACCGAATCAGAGATTTTATTTATTAAAGAGGCATACCGCTTTTTTATCTTGCATTATGTCATCAAATTGGGCAATTATTTCTTTTTAAGTAACTATGCCATTAAACTTAGAGAAGAAGCTTTTAGCGTTTACCTTCCTAATATTGATAAATTTAATATCGACAAGCTTCTTCAAATTCTGAAATAATACTGCATGCGAATAGATTCTTTTCACAAAATCGCCAAGAATTACAAAGTGATATTTTTTGATTCCTTTGGTGTCTTACGGAATTACAACGGCATTATTCCCGGTGCTCAAAATACGTTTAACGAACTATTGACACAAGGCATCGACTATTTCATTCTAACGAAT
>JAGQYH010000154.1 GCA_020436175.1 Bacteroidota bacterium | reverse complement strand
AAACATTGGAGGTCTTTCTACACTTCTCCAAAAAACCTTTAGTGATAGATTATCCCACAGCCAACACTTCCATAGTGTTTTCACTACACCCGGAGAATAAGGTTCAGCACGATCAAATTCTATTGGAAGGTTACAGCGCAGTGATCTTATCTAAATAAGTTTTCAGAAAGGCATTTCCGTAAAAAAGAAAGCCCATTGGTTTTTTGTAAAACAATTTTGTTGTTCAAGGCGTTAGAGAACTAGACGAATCTTAAACTAACAAGAATGAAAAATATCACCAACTTTCTCCTTATGCTTGGCAGCATCACTTTGATGAATTGTTCAGATGACGATTTTGAAATGTTTCCTTCGGATGCCGTCACCTACAAAGTAACTTTTAACTTAAACTGGAACGGCACAGATTTTCCCACTGATTATCCCTCTAATGCACATTTCTCAAAGTTGATTGGTTGGAGCCATCAAAGCAGCAGCACCTTTTTTCAACCGGGCACATTAGCCAGTGCAGGTATCGAAAACATGGCTGAAGCCGGTGGCACTTCTCCGTTAGATGATGAGTTACAAGCCAAAATAGAAGCCGGCGAAGGTTTAGATCGAGTAATTGGAAGCGGACTTGGAGAAACCGGTGTTGGAAGTATTAGTGTAGAGATCGTAGTGCATAAAGATCATCCTTCGGTTACCTTGGCAACCATGCTGGCACCCAGTCCGGATTGGTATGCAGCAGTAGTTGGGGCTTTATTATATGAAAATGGAAATTATGTTTCCAATAAAACCATGGATCTTTTGGTGTATGATGCCGGAACGGATAGCGGTGCGACCTTTACGTCAGATGATGTAGAAACATCACCGCAAGCAGCTATTTCGATGATCGTAGATGCTCCCTTAGGCAATGGTACGGTAATTACTCCTGCGATTGGAACGGTTGTTTTTGAGAAGTTGTAAGATTAACAATCTAACTTTTATTTGATTAAATTGGTAGCGAAAATCGAAAGTCCTTCATTAGCCATTCCCTACAAAAAACATTAGGGCAAAAAAGAGCGGATATTGAATAAAAAACTGTAATTTTTTGCCAAATTATGCAATTAATGGTGAATCAGAGATAAGCTCGATCACTTGATTTCACTAACGTTCTTTGAATTTAGATTACTATCCTTTCGGAATGGTAATGCCAACTAGATCATTTACAAGCAATAATGGAGGGTATAGGTTCGCCTTTAACGGCATGGAAAAGGATGATGAGGTAAGTGGTGAAGGAAATAGTTACACCGCTCGTTGGAGAATGAGAGATAGCGATTCTTCAACGAAACAAATTTAAGCCGTTTGTAACGGCATTGCAGTATGTTTATCAAAACAACCAGCATATCGTGGTATACGGCAGGTAATTTAATGATTATATTTGTTAAATGAGCAAAGGCTTTACAAGCTATAAAATAGAAGATCAGGAAGCGTTATATTTTCTAACATTTTCAACCGTTGGATGGGTTGACTTATTTACAAGAAGAAAATACAAAGATGTATTGATCGAAAGTTTAAAATATTGTCAAGAAGAAAAAGGCTTAGAATTATATTGTTGGGTGATTATGAGCAATCATGTTCATTTAATTGCTAGAGCAAAAGAAGGATTTAGGCTGTCTGATATTTTGCGAGATTTTAAAAAATTTACTAGCAAGAAAATTATAAAAGAAATAGAAGAACAAGGCGAAAGCAGGCGAGAATGGCTGCTAAGATTGTTAGCGTATTATGGCAAAATTAATAAGAAGAATAGTCAATATCAAGTTTGGAGAAATGACAACCATCCAATAGTTTTATATAGTGCCAATGTAATAGATCAAAAAATGAATTACATTCATAACAATCCAGTAGAGGAAGGAATAGTAGAAAATGCAGAATATTATTTATATAGCAGTGCTAAAGATTATGCTGGAGGAAAAGGATTGTTAGATATATTATTTTTTTAGAATGAATGAGTTTTTAAAATGCCGTTACAAACGGCAAGATGAATTCTACATTGAAGTTTCCGCTAACGCTCAAACTCCAATGAGCGGGGCGGGGAGCTTTATTGTATGAAAACGGAAATTATGTTTCCAATAAAACCATGGATCTTTTGGTGTATGATGCCGGAACAGACAGTGGTGCGACCTTTACTTCGGATGATGTAGAAACATCACCGCAAGCGGCTATTTCAATGATCGTAGATGCTCCCTTAGGCAATGGTATAGTAATTACTCCTGCGATTGGGACAGTAACCTTTGAGCAGTTATAAAACTCCTATAAAAAGAAAAGACGATCAAGTTGATCGTCTTTTTCTTTTCTACAACATTTCTGCTAATTTCCTAACAGATTATTCTTTAAGCCGCTTTGAACGGGATTGTCGGATAACCAAATACCGAATAAGGCTTGTTTGAAATCCAGTCCTTTAATGGTTGTTTTTAATTGGCCGTTCTTATAAGATTTAACTCCTTCACCGGGCACATAAACCAAATCGAAAATATTTCCTACTTCGATAGGATCTTTAGAAAACGTTTTCACCAATTCATCAATTTTAGATTGGATAGGTGCCGGATTACCATTTGTACTTTTAGAAAATCCTTCTTCAATGGCTTCGCTCATATTGTTGCTGTTGATCTTGTTGGATGTGATCACCATACGAATAGCCATGGGTTGATCTGCTTTTAAAATAGCCGCTCCATCAGAACTTTTAGATTGTAAATACAATCCTGCCGTGTACAATTTAAATATAAGTTTGGTTCTAATTCCGCCACCATTCAAACTTAAACTTTGATTGTCATAACTCAATTTTGCCGGAAGTGTTACATCATTTAAAGTTACTTGTGCCTGACTTTGGAACATAAAAGCAGCCAATAGGATAGTCATTAATAATCTCATGATTTTATTTTTTTAGGATAATAAAAGTAATACAAATTTGAGACCAATCTATTTTTGACATCATATTTTCTGATAGTGATATACCGTTTCATTGTTTTGGCATAACTTGTGTAGAATTCCTTCAATATGCAAAAGACGACATTCTTTCTTTTCTTCATTTGTGGTTTGTTCATCCATTCATCGGCCATTGACCTTATCGGTACGGTAAAGGACAAATCCACCGGTGAACCACTTCCTTATGCTACGGTTGCGCGCATGGACGGACAATCGGGTGTAATTACGGACGAAAATGGCAGCTTCCGATTTGAATTGGAAAAGATCAGTAAAAAGGATACGTTGGTGATCAGCTATTTAGGGTACAAAGCCTTAAAAAGAACGACTCACGACATTTCTAAATCTCCCGATTGCCTATTGGATCGATATGATTTTGAGATCGCCGAAGTAGAGATCAGACCTGTTGATATAGAAAATATTTTGCGTAAAACTTATGATGAGTTCTATAAAAACCACGTTCATAAAAACATTGCTACTCAGTCTTATTATCGAGAACAATTCTTTGAAGGCAATACCTGTGTGCGATATGGAGAAGCCGTCATTCAAAGTCGATTTTTTGAAGAAAAGGGAAAAGACATGTCGGTGGTTGAGCCCATATTAGCCAGAAGTATTGAAGATTCATCCTGGCTGAAAAGTTTCAATGATATTTTTAACAGCAAAAAGATGGTCATCCCTTTTGGTATCGATACTTATTTTGACAATAAAATTGCCGAGAGTATAAGCGTGGAGCAATTCCATAAATTTATGGGTAAGTTCTTTTTTGAGAAAAAAAATGATGGTTTTAAAGTAGATTATCAACTCAGAAAAAATTATATGCTGAATGGAAGAGATAATTACTTCATCAAGTTTGATATTGAAAAAAGAAACAAAGATGTGGCGAGTGGTCATTTTTTGATTGACGGCGAAAATTATGGTATTGCAGCTTTTGAGATCAAATTGAGCAAAGAAGAAGACCTGACCAAGGTATTGATCCCTCCACGGTTTCGACTCATCCTTAAAATTTTAGGGTATAGTGTTGATATTGTCGATTACGAAGCCAAAATTAACAATCGATTGATCGATGGCAAATGGTATTTGGGCAGCGGTATTCAAGTGCTACAAGGCGGCATTGCCAAACGCGGCGATTGGTTTAGAGGAAAAGTGGTCAATGAGTTTCATTCTTACAGTAATGCCACTTATAAAAAATCGGAAACAGCCGGTAAAAGGTTTATGGATCAACGAATGAATAACTTCTCTTCCGACTTCTGGGGTAAATATCCTTATTCCGCCATCCAGCCTAAACAACAGGAGTATATTGAAAGGATCATTGCCTCCAACCATGAATTTTCAGGTAAGGTTTTGTCTGACAAAGTGCGAAAGAAGGTCGAGAAAGCCGAAGCAAAGAAAGAAGCAGCGAATCAGTAATCAGTCGAAACTATTCTAATACAATTTGCGCGATTTGTTTCCCGATTTCCAAGCTCGCGGTTGCCGCCGGTGATGGCGTATTACAAACATTGATTATTGCTCCGTTTCGGAGAATCAAAAAATCATCCACCAAGGTTCCGTCTTTATACAAAGCTTGCGCTCTCACACCACTTCCGCTTTTCATGAGATCATTGCCTGTAATGGAAGGGAGCAACTTTTGAACTGCCTTTGTAAATGCCATTTTGGATAGCGATTGCTTCATTTCCAACCAGCCCGTTCTCCAAAATTTGGCAGCTAGCTTTTGAAATCCCGAAAAGGTTACTGATTCTAAGAAATCGCGACCATTAAAATCTCTAAAACGATATCCTTCCCTTTTAAACGCCAACACAGCATTCGGACCACATTCTACCTCACCATCAATTGTAGGTGTTAAGTGTATACCTAAAAATGGGAAATTAGGATTAGGCACCGGATAGATCAACCTACTGACCAAATGCTTTTTATCCGGTTTCAGTCGATAATATTCGCCACGGAATGGAATGATTTGATGGTCTATCTTGGTTTGAGATAATGTCGTTAAACGATCTGAATAAAGTCCTCCACAGTTGATTACTTTACGCGAGCTATAACTGTTAGCTTTCGTTTGGATCTTTACACCATCTTCCCGATTATCAATATCGATCACCTTAGAATTCAAAAGAATTTGGCCTCCACTCGATTCTATCAATGCCTTCAATTTAGCGGCCACTGCTTTATAATCTACAATGCCGGCTTGTGGAACATGAATCGCAGCAATGCCATTTATATTGGGTTCCATCGCTTTCAATTGTGGTTCATCCAACCATTTCAGATCATCGAGTCCATTTGTCTCTCCACGGCTTAAAATATCCCGTAGTAATCCCAATTCCGAGGTTTGAGTTGCCACGATCAGTTTTCCACAAATCTTGTAATCGATCTTATGCTCATCACAGAACTTCAGCATTAGTTGATAACCCTTTATACAGTTCTCTGCCTTTTTACTTTTGGGCGGATAATAAATTCCTGAATGAATCACACCGCTATTATGTCCGCTTTGATGCGCTGCCACTTTAGCTTCTTTTTCTATCACCAAAATTTTGATTCCGGGAGATTTTAACTGTAAGTTGTAAGCTGAAGATAAGCCTACAATTCCAGCCCCTATGATGATGACATCATAATCCATAACAGTGCAATTTTAGTAATCGCGTTTTAAGTGTACATCCATTTGAGGAAAGGCAATGACAATGTTGTTGGCTCGGAAAGCGCTATCGACTGCAAAATGAAGCTCACTTTTGATGGTTTCAATTTCTTTGAAATGCCTTGACCAAAACAACAGTTTAAAGTTTAATGTACTGTCGCCAAAGCTTTTAAATTGCACGGTAGGTGCCGGTTTATTTAAGATCTTCTCAATATTTCCCGCACATTCGATCAATACATCTCTTACTTTCTCCGTATCCGATCCATATTGCACGCCTACCATAATGGAGAAACGGGCCAAGCCTCTGTTGTGTGACCAATTGATCACATTTTCACTGATTAATTTAGAATTAGGCACGATCACTGAAATGTTATCCATACTTCTAACCACGGAAGTCCGCATATCAATTTTATCAACTCTTCCCACCATACCATCAATATCAACATAATCGCCTACTTGAACCTTTCTTTCAAAGAGCATTAATAAGCCGGCAAACAAATCATAAAAAATTTGCTGCAATCCAATACCAACACCGATCAACAAAGCGGAGGCGCCCAACAAAAGACCTTGTAATT
>JAGQYH010000153.1 GCA_020436175.1 Bacteroidota bacterium | reverse complement strand
CTCAATGCCGTGGTTTTCACAATTCTGAATTAGGGTGTCCACTTGTTTTCTGGATAAGGCTTCCTTGATAGGTAAATGTTGATCTTTTGTAGGTACATTATGATCCGCCGTGGCCACGGTTTGCTGAGGGCGCAATACTTTAATCCCTCTTTTATCTAAGCCGGCAAAGGCCTGTGGTGTTGTCACTTCATGTATAAAATGCTTGTCGATATAAACCACTTGCGGACCATTGGCAATCTCTTTCACCACATGCGCATCCCAAACTTTGTCGAATAATGTTTTTGCCATTGTATGTGGTTTATATTTTTGAAATAGCATCCACGTAGGCTTCTACGGAAGCAGTAATCACGTCTCTGTCGGTTCCGAAACCGTAGTAATTCTTGCCTTTATAACTCACCTGAACATGTACCTTGCCGTAATCGTCAATACCACTGGTGACAGCTTGTACTAAATATTCTTCTAATTGATAATTCTCGTCATTTAGAATTCGTTTCACGGCTTTGAAAGCGGCATCTACCGGACCTAGGCCCGCACAGGTTTTTTGCTTGATCTCCCCATTCACATTCAATCTTACCGTGGCCATGGGCTCCAATGTTTTACCGCAAACCACTTGCAACAGTTCGATCTTAATTTTTCGTTTGGATCTTCTTTCTTCGCCTAACAACACCAATAAATCTTCCTCTTTGATGTCTTTTTTAGCATCCGCGAGTTTTAAGAATTCTTCGTAAACTTCCTTCAGTCTTTTAGGCGTCACTTCCACCCCTAATTCAGAAATATGATGCTTCAATGCCGCCTTTCCGCTTCGGGCAGATAAGACAATGGAAGTATCGTAACCCACATCTTTCGGGTCGATGATCTCATAATTTTCTCTATGCTTCAGCACACCATCCTGATGAATTCCGGAGGAATGTGCAAAAGCATTTCTACCGACAATGGCTTTGTTGGCCTGCACCGGCATAGACATCAAAGAAGCGACCAATTTACTGGTGGCGGCGATATGAATCGGATTAACATCAGTATGGTAAGGAAAATCACCTCTACGGGTTTTCATGGCCATCACAACTTCTTCTAATGAAGTGTTGCCGGCTCTTTCTCCAATGCCGTTAATAGTCACTTCCACCTGACGAGCACCATTGTAAACACCTGCTAAGGTGTTGGCCGTTGCCAAACCTAAATCGTTGTGACAATGGGTGGAAAGAATGGCTTTGTCGATTCCTTTAACGTTTTCTTTCAGGTATCTGATCTTCGCACCATATTCTTCCGGCATGCAATAGCCTGTGGTGTCGGGGATATTCAGAACAGTAGCACCGGCTTTGATCACCGCTTCTATCACTCTGGCCAAATATTCGTTATCGGTTCGTCCTGCATCCTCTGCATAGAACTCAACATCTTCCACATACTTTTTGGCGTATTTTACAGCTGCAATGGCTCTTTCGATGACGGCCTCGGGTGTGGTATTGAATTTATATTTGATATGCATGGGAGAGGTTCCAATACCGGTATGAATACGGCCTCTGCCTTTGGCGTACGCCAATGATTCAGCAGCTACATCAATGTCTTTTTCAACGGATCTGGTTAATGCGCAAATGGTGACATGTTTAGTAGCTTTTGAGATCTCCACGACAGATTTAAAATCCCCCGGACTGGAGATAGGGAAGCCGGCTTCTATGATATCTACACCGAGGAGTTCGAGTTTCTTGGCTATTTGAATTTTTTCAATGGTATTCAATTGGCAGCCGGGAACTTGCTCTCCATCCCTAAGCGTGGTGTCGAAAATAAAAACCTTGTCACTCATAAATTTTACTTGTTTAAATTGGGACTAATGAATTTATTGAAAAAAAGGACAAAGTGTGTGTTATGGAATTTGATGTTGACCTTTTGTATCTGATTTAACGCAGCCTTAATAAAGTTTCAATAGAATGGTTAAATAACCGGTAAAAAGATTGTGATATGCAATATTTGTAGGTTACAACAAACGTTAATTTAATCGTTATACCGCATTAATTCATCATCAATCACATCGGACGAAGTGTGATGGTGTTCAACTTTAGGATCAGTGCCATAATTATTATCTCCTATATCACCTTCTAAGAAAAAAAGAAAAAACCGATAAAAGGGAATGAATTGATACCAACCACTATTATTTCTATCATGGCATCGTTTCGTACATTGGGCAAGAATAAACCAAGCTAATGGAATTAAGGCGATGATGGAAATAGTTTCTGAGATTTGGTCGGGAATTGGGAACTCATATAATGAAGAGGTCAACATAAGTCCACCTATAAACATTAAATACGAAAGACCATATTCCAATCGCCTGATTCTGCCTTTGAACGAAAATGGATTTTTGAACATTGCATGAATATAATCTTTCCTACGAACTTTGTTATGGTTGAATAGGAAATTAAATTGCGAAGCCTTATAATTGGTCTCTTTGTTGTCTTTCTAAATCACCGTCAATCGATGATCTAGTTAAAGTGTTATCGATGGCGGATGGATCATTTCCATACTGATTGTCGCCCTCGGTGCCTTTAGCGAATATCATCCACAATAAGAAGATCGGGATGAGTTGATAAAAACCATTCTTGTTTAGATCGTGGCAGCGTTTACAACCTTGTGCCAGTAGTATCCAGAGCAATGGAATGAACATCAATAATATAAGGTAGCCAACGGCCACATCGGAAGCTTCTAAAGTGGAAACGCCGGAGGTAATGATGGTCATAAAAAGGAAAATCACAACCGATAAAACATATTCCAATCTTCCAATTCTACCTTTAAAGGAAAATATATTCTTAAACATCAATCCTTAAGATAAGGATTATAAGAATAGTGCTGCACAGTCCGGTGAAAATTTAAATGGAAATTTAGCCTCAATTTGTATAGCTTTATTTTATGGGAATCAGCGCAGAATTAGATCCGCAAGTGCCGCATGCCAGCCATACCTTTTGGGCGTGGGCTACTTTTAATGCTATTGTTCCAATCGTTGGTGTGCTGTTTTTCGACTGGAATATCTTTTCTGTGGTTTCTCTTTTTTGGATTGAGATATTTCTTTGGGGCTGTATTGGATTGCTGAAAATTCTTACGGCTAATGGTGCACCGGGGCTGATTTTAAAAATCACAACTAGGATTGGCAGTCTGCTGTTTTTTGGTGTGCTTTATTTCTTCGGCATATTTTTGTTGCTCTTTTCATTTGTTTTTGTGGAAATTGACACAGAAACCATGTTGTCCGGCACAACAGGCGTGTATGGAGCAGGTATTTTTATCGCCATCAACTATTTGATTGAGTTTATCAGAAGTGAGCTCTTGACCGGAAAATGGAGAACAAGATTGCCCATGGAAGTGGTGTTTGAGAGGATCATTTATGCTTTACCGTTGACTTGTTTAGTGCTTTTTGCCGTCTTGCCTTTAAGCAAACGATTCGATGGAGAAAACATTGAAAAAGTGATTGCTATTGGTGTGGTGGCGGCCAAATTTATCATTGATGTTGTTGCTCATTATTTGCCCGGATTTACTTTGGTTAGTGATGCTGATGGAGCTGAAAATTTAGATGAGCCTACTGAAAATGGTTAACTGATCATTTGATTTCTCAACATCTTTCTTTCTCTAAAAAATAAGAATAACGGAAAGGCAAAGGCAAAAGCAATGCCATAAGAAAGAATGATAAATACCCACCAATTTTTCATTTTTAGTTTGATAGCTTCTGGAATATACCAAGCAAAAAAGGTAAGTAGGCAAATAAGTAAATCTATATTAAAAGATTTCGCCGGGAAAGTAGTTCTGGTTTGAGCAATATAATTTAGTAAGGAAGGATCATCAGCAGTGATAAAAAATTTGATGTTGAAATACCAAGTGCCGATTAATCCCGCTACAGCGAGCAAAAGATAGATGATTTGTTTCGTGGTAAACTGCATGGCGATGAATTTTGATTGTATCTACAATAAAAAACGCATTGCTTTATGGGCAATGCGTTTTCTTATAATTTGAATGAAGTATATTATTGTAGGTTATAATCCGTTGATGGATATACCAAAGGTGATGGGTTGTAACTCTATACTCTGTCCATCTTGGAACAGGTTAGACAATGAGTAGTAAATCTGTAAGTTAAACGGTCCATAGCCACCACGAGCCGTAACACCATATCTCAGTTTTTCTAAATTAGGAACACCAAACTCTTTGAATTTTACTTGGCCCACTTGTGGATTTACCCTGAAATCATCTCCTTTATATTTCCATTTGCTGTGCACCAAAAATCCAATCTTGAAACCGGCAGCTAACTTCCATTGCCAGTTGTTCTTTGGATTTGGTTTGCCTCTGAATCTAAGTTCTAAAGGAATGTCGATATAGGTTAAGCCTAATTTCGATTTTTTGAAACCCACAGTGTCTGCGAAAGGAATAAAGTTGGTGAAAGTATCAGTAAACACTACTTGACTATTGTGATACCAGTTGTCGGATCCAATACCAATACCGGGAGCAATACTCACCGGAGAATTTTTGATCACAACATCATACATAAAATAGACATTCACGCCTCGCTGAAAGCCTTTTGGGCTGAAGCCATTGTCGCCATCGTTCATTAAAACACCGGTATTAAATTCAAAAACCAATCGATCTTTGGCTTTATTCACTGTTTCTTTAGCCTTGCTAAGTTCAGTAGGTGTTTCGGCATTTTCAGCCTTCTCTTCTTTATTTTCCTGAGCATAAGCACTGAAGACTAATATCAGCGCCATAAAAACCGTAATTATTTGCTTCATTGGTGTTTTTTATTTTAGATAGATGCAAAAATAGAATAATTATTTTCTATCGTAAGTCCGATATTGGAATTAACCTAGAAATGTTGTCATAATAGTTGTTAAATAGTTGTGTGGCAATGGAGAAAACAACAACAGCATTGGTGGATTGCGCTGTTCCACTCACGACATCACCGCTGGAGTTATAAGCAAAAATTTCAGAGGAAGTTCTTCTTCCTATCAAGCCTAACTCCACTTTTAAATTTATCTTCGGGTTAACGATCACACCGATCCTGAAATCACCGTGAAACAGGCTGTAGTTGCTTGCTTGTCCACCAATTTTTAAATTGTCAGTTTGCGGTGCCAAGGCTGTATTGGCAAACACGCTGGAGCCGTTTTGAAAATCAAAGCTGATGTTGCCTTCATCATCGATCAACAATACATCTGTTCCACCTTTTGAATAGGCCAAAGACAAATTGGTATAAAATCTTTGATAGCGGTAAGAAAGTTTAAAGATCATCTCATTAAAGTTGGCGCCTAGTGGATGCGCCAAGGGTTGTTCATAATGAGAGAAATATAACACCGAATCGGCGGTAGCGTAGGCGTAAGGTCGAACTCTGTTAAATTCTAATTGTAGATTTAAATTGTCGACACCACCTACATCAAAGTACTTATAACCAAACTGTACACCCATTCTGTTATTGATGTGGTCAAAACCATCTGTGGGGAATTTATCGATCATCCATTGTCCGTAGAAGGCCATATAATGTGGTAAAGTAAACTGATAGTTTAATCCATAGACCGTATTTACATCCAGTTTTTTCTGTAATCCTCTTACACCAATTATTGGATTGATATAATTCCAGTTGAAGGTGTTGTTGCCGCCGGGTCCGGTTCTTTGCCATAAAATACCTTCAAACAAACCGATTTGCATCCAATTGGTTGGAGAAACGGATAGATAATTGAAGTTGGCTATTTTTCGGGTTACGCCTAAGGCAAAATCATTGGTTTCTCTGATGTCGTTTTGCAATTCGGCATAGATCATCTGATACTTTAACTTCCAGATACTGACAGTGGCTTTTGCATACGGATATACAAAAGCATTGTCTGATAAAAGCAAAGATCGGTAACCGTCTCCTATAAAATGTTTACCATGACCTACTTCAACGCTAAAATAAGGATTGGGCGTATAGTTGATATAGGCCCAAATATTGGAGAAATCAAACGAATTGGTGCCAAAATTTCTGGCTTTTCCTTCTCCTGGAATCACACGAAAAGCACGAATGTCGGAAGTGAGGTAACCGGGAAATTTGGCTTGATTTTCACTGAAAGAGGTAAAAATGGAAACCTTTTGGCCAATATCTGCAGCCAATGCTACTCCTCTTTTATTGTAACTGATAGTCCTACCGGCATCGTTATCATAGCCCATTTCTAATCTAAGAAA
>JAGQYH010000152.1 GCA_020436175.1 Bacteroidota bacterium | reverse complement strand
CGTGGGTAGTGTGATTGCCATAATGGCCAGACAGAAGTATAGCATATAAATTTTCATGGGATGTAGTTTCGTGGACACATATTACAACAAGATTTTTGATCAACTTCCATTATGCTCTTAGATTGTTGAAAAATTCATCGATCAAAGCTTGACATTCTTCCTCCATAAAACCTCCAAACTTAACAAAGTGATCTGAAAGTGGATCTTTGGAATTATCAAATGCACCAAATTTTACATTTTTGATATGAGCGTTGGAAATGGCACCACTACACATTTTACAAGGTTCCAATGTTACATATAAGGTACATTCATCAAGGTATTTAGACTGTAAAAAATTACTGGCGGATGTTATGGCGATCATTTCTGCGTGGGCCGTAGCATCATTCAATCTTTCTACCTGATTGTACGCTTTGGCAATGATTCGATCCTGACAAACAATTACCGCACCTATTGGTATTTCTCCATCTTCAAACGCTAACTCAGCCTGTTTATAGGCTTCCTTCATGAAATACATATCTTTATTTAACATATTCTAAGAATTATGATGTACCTTTCTAAATGTTAAATTTATAGCTTTGCCCATTAATCAAGCCAACTTTAATGCGACCAATTTTACTATTTTTTTTCCTCTTATCCTTCAATTTTCTTTTTGGTCAGGAAAAATGGACATTGGAACAATGCATTGAGCAAGCAGTTGCCAATAATTTGGATGTTGCCTTGCAAGATATTAATGCGGAGCTGGCCGAATTAGGTCTAAAGCAAAGCAAGAATGCCTTTGGTCCGAACATCAATGGCTCTTTCAACATGACAGAAAGTTTTGGTAGAAGTTTGGATTTTACTACCTACGAATTTATCAATCAGTCAGCTTTTACCAATCGGTATTCCTTTAACTATTCACAGGATATGTTTAGCGGAATGACCAAATTGAATGCATTAAAGAAAAGCAAGCTGGCGGTTGAATCTGCATTATTGACCAAAACCATTACCGAGGAAAATATTCAACTACAACTGCTCAGTTCATTTTTATCGGTATTGATGGCTAAAGAACAACTGAGTCAGGCCATTAAGCAAAAGGAAAACACTCAACAAGAAAGAGATAGAACGCAAGACTTGATTGACGATGGTTTTTTAGCCCCTAACGATATTTATTTGCTCGATGCACAATTGGCCAGTGATGATATTGCCATCACCACTTTTAAGAATAACATCGCGTTGGGACTTTCAGAGTTAAAAATCATCATGCGATTGTCTCCTACCAGCGATATTGACGTCACTGCGCCAAGCGTGGATGACATATCCATGATCAATGCTAATTTGGAATCTATTGATGAAGTTTATAACGTGGCTCTACAACATCGGTCAGAAATAAAAAGCGCCGAAGTAAATGAAGCTTTAGGAGAATATGACCTAAAAATAGCCAAAGGAAGATATTATCCAACAGTTACCTTTGATCATAATACATTCACCAATTATTCCTCGCAATTTATTTTGCCTTTCTCTAATGATAAACAACCCTATTTCACACAATTTAAAGACAACCTTTCTTATTCTTTGGGACTTACCTTAAACATTCCCATTTTCAATAAAAACATTACCCGATTAGGCGTTCAACAAGCTAATGTTTCGATGCATCAAAACAGATTAATGACTGAAAAGGCTAAAACGGATCTGTATCGAAATGTCACCAGAGCGCATAGTAATGCAGTAGCGGCCATAGAAAATTTCAATGCTGCCGTTGCCAATGAAAGTGCGGCTAAAAAATCATTGGAAAGTGCCCAATCAAAACTGGCAGATGGCTTAGGCAGCAATGTAGAGTTTAACGTTGCCAGTAACAATTACGCCATCGCTACATCCAGATTGATTGAAGCCAAATACAACTATATTTTCAATATCAAATACTTAGAATTCTATAAAGGTATCCCTATACAATTATAATTAGCAGATGAAAAAAACAAATCGCATACTATTGATCTTGGGAATACTTACAGTTGCACTGGTAATTGTTGGCCTGATTGGAAAGCAACAAGGCTGGTTTGGAGGCACTAAAGCCATCAAGGTAACGGCAGAAAAAATATCCAAAAGAAACATCGTTCAAACCGTTACGGCCAATGGTAAGATCTATCCGGAAATTGAAGTAAAGATATCTTCTGATGTTTCAGGAGAAATTGTGGAATTGTATTTTGAGGAAGGTGATCCAATTAAAAGAGGTGACCTTATCGCCAGAATAAAACCTGATTCATATAATAATGCTGTTGCGCAGGTACAGGCCAACTATCAAAGTTCATTGGCCAATTTGGAAAGTGCCAAAGCTACGGTTGCCCAAGCAGAAAACTCGTACGCCAATGCAAAAAGTTATTACGACAAGTTGTTGAGTTCTTACGAGAAAGGAAATGTTAAACAAGTAGATCTTGAAAATGCGGAAAATGCGATGCTATCGGCTGAAAGTCAGGTAGAAGCGGCTAAACAAAATGTAACCAGTTTACAATATGCGTCAGAAGCATTGAAAGCAACCATCACTGATGCCAGAACCAATTTGGGCAAAACAGCCATATTTTCGCCATTGACCGGAATTGTTTCCTCCATGAATGTAGAAAAAGGAGAAAAGGTGGTGGGAACTTTGCAAATGACCGGTACGGAAATGCTGAGAGTTGCCGATTTTGAAAATATGGAAGTTAGAGTGAATGTTAGTGAAAATGATATTATCAGAGTCCATTTAGGCGACACCTCCATTATTGAAGTAGATGCTTATCCCGATGATAAGTTCAAAGGTATCGTTACCAGTATTGCCAGTTCATCCAATGGTCTGTCGAGTAACTTATCGCTCTCTTCTTCTCAATCCACCAATTTTGAAGTAAAGATCAATATCTTGAAATCTTCTTATGAGGAGATCACGAAAGACAAGAAATTTCCTTTTTTACCCGGTATGAGTGCCACGGCAGACATTCAAACCAAACGCGTAACCGACGTTATTTCAGTTCCTTTACAAGCGGTTGGAACAAGAGATACCAATGAGGATAGTGTTGGACTAGAAGAAAAATTGATAGAGGTTGTTTTTATCGAAGACAATGGAGTAGTGAAAAGACAAACCGTAAAAACAGGTATCCAGAACGATACGTATATTGAAGTTTTAGAAGGTCTGGAAGTTGGCCAAACTGCCATTACGGCTCCTTATAATGCCATTAGCAAAGACTTGGAAGATGGTGATCCGGTGGAAATAGTTTCCAAAAAGGAATTATACGGTCTGGATAAGAAAAAAGGGAAATAGAATTGTAATCAATCTACAATACCCAATTCCAAGATCGCTTTTTGAGCAGCATTTTGCTGAGCCGTTTTCTTGTTTCGACCGATGCCCTCAGAAATCAGATCGCCATCGATCAATAATTTTGCCCTAAAGCGCTCATCTTCCTCTCCGTCGGGATATCTGTCCACAATAAATTCGAAGCTGCGTTTGCCTTTTTGAGCCCAAATGATCACATGGCTCTTAAAATCCTTGATCTTATTATCCAATTCATTCAAGTCGGTAAAAGGATTGATCACTTTCTCCAAAACAAAGTTCAAAGTAAAGTCATAGCCTTTATCCAGATAGATTGCTCCGATCAAAGCTTCAAAAGCATTTCCAATATAATTGTTGGAGATCCTGAACTCATTCTTGCCTATGCGATGCTTCAAATATTTGGGAATTTCCAATAAGATTCCCAATTGATTGAGCGCTTCTCTGCTCACTAGTTTAGATCGCATTTTGCTCATCTTTCCTTCGTTTTTACCGGGAAAATATTGAAACAAAATATCGGCAATAGCGGCACCTAAAACCGCATCACCCACAAATTCAAGGCGTTCATTGGATTCAATTTGTGATTTAACGAATGAGCCATGCGTTAACGCAGTTTCATACAACTCCGGCTTATCTGTCTTGAGATTAAGTTGCTTTAGAAATTCATCAATTGAAGAGGGTTCTTCAATCAAAGTAGAACTTCTATTAAAGATTTTCTTAATAAAATTAAGCACTGCTTGGTTAGGTTATGTATGTTTTCTAAATATGGCAGAGGCATTATGACCTCCGAAACCAAATGTATTGCTCAATACTACATTTATTTCTCTTTCTTGTGCGGTATTGAACGTAAAATTCAGTTTAGCATCTAACTCCGGATCATCGGTAAAATGATTGATCGTTGGCGGCACAATATTGTGCTGTAACGCTAAAACTCCGGCTATGGCCTCCACAATACCGGCTGCTCCGAGCAAATGACCCGTCATCGATTTTGTAGAACTGATATTGACATCATAAGCTGCCTCGCCTAAAAGCCGTTGTATAGCTTTCACTTCACTGATATCTCCTAATGGAGTAGATGTTCCGTGAACATTAATATAATCAATTTCTTTGGGATCTATACCCGCATCTTCACAAGCTCGTTCCATTACCAAACTGGCTCCCAAACCTTCGGGATGTGGCGCCGTTAAGTGATGAGCATCTGCTGAAAGACCGCCACCGGCCAATTCCGCATAAATGGTAGCTCCTCTTTTTTGAGCGTGCTCCAAAGTTTCCAGTACCATTCCGCCGCCGCCTTCGCCCATCACAAATCCGTCTCTGTCCAGATCAAAAGGTCTGGAAGCAGTAGTTGGATCATCATTTCGTTGCGACAATGCCTTCATAGAATTAAATCCACCGATACCACCTTCTGTAATCGCCGCTTCAGAACCACCCACTACTATCGCATCGGCTTTCCCTAAACGCAAAAGCATAAGAGCATCAATCAAAGCATTGGTAGAAGAAGCACAGGCAGATACCGTAGCATAATTTGGCCCTCTGAAACCATGTTTCATAGAAATATGACCTGCTGCAATATCGGATATCATTTTAGGAATAAAGAAAGGATTGAAACGCGGCACGCCCGACTTAGCATATTCCATCATCTCTTCCTGAAATGTTAAAATACCGCCAATGCCGGATGCCCAAATCACACCTACTCTATTTCTATCCAGATCGGTAAAGTCAAGAATACCGGAGTGTTGGATGGCTTCTTCACCGGAGACCAAACCGTAATGAGCATAGGGATCTAAACGTCTTACTTCCTTTCTGTCAATAAAATTACTTGCATCAAAGTCTTTCAGTTCACAGGCAAAATTGGTTTTGAAATGTGTGGTATCAAACTTAGTGATCGGTCCCGCGCCGCTTTTCCCGGTGCGCAAACCTTCCCAGTAGGCGTTGAGATCATTTCCTATGGGTGTTATAGCCCCTAATCCTGTTACAACAACTTTATGAAAGTCCATTGACCGTAGTAATTATTTTGCTTGTTGAGATAGATATTCTACTGCTTCTCCTACAGTGGTGATAGATTCTGCTTGTTCATCAGGAATAGAAATATTGAATTCCTTTTCAAATTCCATTATTAATTCAACTGTATCCAGCGAATCAGCACCTAAATCATTTGTAAAACTGGCTTCAAGTGTTACTTCACTTTCTTCCACACCTAATTTTTCAACAATAATTTCTTTTACTTTTGCTGCTATATCAGACATATCTTTAGTTTTTTATTTTAAAATTTCTGCAAAGTTAGCTTTTTTAATATTTATGAAGCTTAATAACTCATAAATTACATCCACAAACGTTCAAAAGTATAAACAGTTTCATTGCCAAAAACAAAATTACATATTGAGTCGGAAGACGATTTTCTCTTATGGGGAATATTGAGTTCCATCGGCGCCCATCGCATTGCTTGGGAGATCAACCATGAATTTGGCTTTAAATTGACCAGACAAGATGATGTGGTAATTGTAAGACGACCGGCGAATGAAAATTTATACTTTAATTTTTATACCTATGAAGATGAGGTTAATTTCTTTAAGATCGAACTGATCAAAAATAAAGGTTTGGGCGACTATTATCTTAAAGAATTAAAAAATTTCGACTTTCTTTTGATGGTAAAAGGAGAATTAGATTTCTTTGATGAAGAAGTTTTTTTTGATAAGCTAAAAAAGATATCTACGATACAATCAAGTTTAAGAATTAACCTCAACAACATTAAAAATATTGCTCAGCTAATTTTAGAATGACGAAAAGAAAAACCAAATTACTCACTACCATCGGACCTGCCACTTCCAGCTATGAGTCGTTGAAGGCATTGTACATGGCCGGTGCCAACGCTTTTAGACTGAATTTCTCTCATGGCGATCATGCTGCACACCAACAGGTCAT
>JAGQYH010000151.1 GCA_020436175.1 Bacteroidota bacterium | reverse complement strand
ACTGCCATATTGCAAGCCTAATGCAGCCAACATATCGCCTTCCGCCGTAATTCCAATGCCTGTCCTTCTTCCTTCAATGCATTTTTTCTTGATGTTTTCCCATAAATTAAGCTCGGTCACTTTAAATCTTTCCGCTTCCGGATCGATCATGATCTTATGAATAATCTTATCAATCTTTTCAATTTCCAGGTCGATGATATCATCCATTATTTTTTGAGCGTAGCCTACATGCTTTTTGAACAAGTCAAAATTAAAAGTGGCTTCCTTGGTAAAGGGCTGATCTACATAACTGTATAAATTCAAGGCCAATAATCGGCAACTGTCGTAAGTACACAAAGGAATTTCCCCGCATGGATTAGTAGAAATAGTGGCATAACCCAAATCTGCATAACAATCAGGAACCGATTCATTAATGATGGTATCCCAAAATAAGATACCCGGCTCTGCAGATTTCCAGGCATTATGAACGATCTTCTTCCACAAACCGGTTGCTTCAATTTCTTTTTTAACTTGTGGGTTGGCGCTGTTGATTGGATATTGTTGTTGATAGTTTTTTTGATCAATTGCCGCCTTCATAAAAGCATCATCAATCTTAACCGAAATATTCGCTCCGGTAATCTTTCCTTGCTCTAATTTTGCATTAATGAAATCTTCTGCATCCGGGTGTTTAATAGATACACTCAACATTAGCGCGCCTCTTCTTCCGTCTTGGGCTACTTCTCTGGTGGAGTTGGAATATCGTTCCATAAATGGCACCAATCCTGTAGAAGTGATAGCACTATTGTGAACCGGGCTGCCTTTTGGTCGGATATGAGACAAATCATGGCCGACACCGCCTCTTCTTTTCATTAATTGCACCTGCTCCTCATCCGTTCTTAGAATGCCGCTATATGAATCACATTCATTGCCAATTACAAAACAATTCGAAAGTGATACTTTCTGAAAATTGTTTCCAATACCCGACATCGGGCCACCTTGCGGAATGATATACTTGAACTCCTTAAACAAATCAAAAATCTCCGTTTCACTTAACGGATTAGGATATTTTTTTTCTATTCTGGCCACTTCTTTGGCCATTCTTCTATGCATATCATTGGGATCCAACTCATAGATATGCTCATTAGAGTCTTTCAAGGCATATTTGTTTATCCAAACATTTGCTGCCAATTCATCGCCATTAAAATACTTAACGGCGGCCTTAAAAACCGATTCATGATCATAAGGTTGCAACTCCGGTTGCTCTTCAAATAATAGCTCTGATGGCTTTGTAAACTCTAAAACGCTCATAATTAAACTGAATAAATTATTGTATGTGATTCGAAAAAAACGGGCGATAAAGGTACTCGTAAAATTCGCTGATTTAATGTCAACAATTTTATTTTTCCTAACATATCAACATCGCTGATAATTACTTACGGAAAAACTTTACGAGGTATTGTTTATTCCAACGAAAAAGAAGGTGATTCGGTTTTATTTTGATCAGGATCTGATCTGCTTGACAATCTTAACGATCATCATCATCACAATGGCAAAGAGGACAAAGCCAAAAGTTCCCCATAACCAATTAATGCTGTGTTTTAACACCACTATGAAAACAATCGCTACCAAAAACAATGTGGCTACTTCATTCCACAATCGCAATTGAAAAGATGTCCATTTTGATTTTTTTAAAGCCAGCTGCCGGATCATACTTCCACATTTAAAATGATATAGTAACAAGCCTGCAACAAATGTCAGCTTAACATGCATCCAAGTGCCTTGCAGATATCCCGGCGCAATTATTAACATGCTAATACCGGTAATTAAAGTAAGAACCATTGCAGGAGTGGTGATGATGCGCCAAAGCAGTCGTTCATTTTTCATGTATTCCTCATGCAAAATGGTCTGTTTAGGCTCTTCCATTTCCAAAGCTTCCGTATGATATACGAACAATCGTACGATATAAAATAAACCGCAAAACCAGCTGACCACGAAAATAATGTGTAATGCTTTTAAATAGAGTATTGTCATTTTTCCTTCTTAAACCAAAGAATATTCTATTAACTTTTTTAAGATAAAAGCAATATCGGCAAATATAGTTTATTCCCTAATTATTAATTAACGGTATGGCGTAACGCTTTTACTAACTATACTTTTTAAATTTGTGCAACAATACAATATGAAAGTTAGAGTTACAAAACAATTCACCTTTGAAGCCGCTCATGCATTAGACAATTACGACGGTAAATGTTGCGATATACATGGTCATTCCTATCATTTAGAGATAACGGTTATAGGACAACCCAAATCCAATACAGCATTATCGGATTGCGGAATGGTTATCGATTTCTCTGCGGTAAAAATGCTTTTAAAATCTGAAGTATTACCCTTATTTGATCATCGATTGATTTTGAGAAAGGATTCCAGATTTGCCGGTATTGAAGTGAAAAATCAGCGAGTAAGATATGTTGACTATCAACCGACATGCGAAAATATGCTACTGGATATAGTTCATTTGATCAAAGATAAGTTTCCAACAGGAATAGCACTGACCAAAGTTGTATTAAGAGAAACCAGTACCAGTTATGCCACTTGGTATCGATCAGATAATGAATAGTGATGTTAAGCACTGAATTAATTCAGAAATATAATGTTCAAGGGCCGCGATATACAAGTTATCCTACGGTTCCTTATTGGTCTAAAAATCCAACACCACAAGAATGGATAGAACATGTACAAAGCGTTTTTCGACAATCCAATGCGGAAGAGGGAATCAGTTTATACATACATCTGCCTTATTGCGAAAGCTTATGTACTTTTTGTGCTTGTAATAAAAGGATCACCATTAATCATGCTGTTGAAAAACCATATATAGAGGCATTATTGAAGGAATGGAATCTGTATTTGTCCTTAATGGATGAAAAACCGATTATTAAAGAAATTCATTTAGGAGGTGGAACGCCTACCTTTTTTCAACCTGAAAATCTGCATTTTCTGCTATCAACCATCCTCAATTCTTCCGAAAAACATGAAGAAGCCGCTTATGGTTTTGAAGCACATCCTAAAAATACAAGTAAAGAACATCTTTCTACTTTATATGATTTGGGATTTCGGCGTTTGAGTTTAGGTATTCAGGATTTTGATCCGGAAGTACAAAGGATCATTAATCGAGTTCAACCTTTCGAGATGGTGGAAGAAGTGGTCAATAATGCACGTGCCATCGGCTATGAGAGTATCAATTTTGATTTGATCTACGGATTACCAAAGCAAAATCTAGCTAGTGTTGAAATGACCATTGATTTAATCAATAGGCTAGTGCCCGACAGAATTGCCTTTTACAGTTATGCTCATGTTCCCTGGATCAAAGGGGGCGGCCAACGTTTGTTTACGGAAGCTGACCTACCAAAAGATGCAGAAAAAAGACAGTTATACGAAACGGGTAAACAAATGTTTGAAGCTGCGGGTTATGTTGAAATTGGAATGGATCACTTTGCTAAAAAAGAAGATGATCTTAGCAAAGCCATGGTCAATGGTACATTGCATCGCAACTTTATGGGTTATACCACATTTCATACTTCCATGATGATCGGCCTCGGTGCCTCTTCCATCAGCGATATGTGGACGGCCTTTGCGCAAAATGAAAAAAAAGTGGAAGATTATATCCAAAAGGTGACAACAGGAGAAATTCCATTTTTTAGAGGGCACATCTTAACCAATGAGGAGTTGGTGGTCAGACAACTTATTTTGGACATCATGTGTCAGTTTGAGACTGAATTTCCTGATGATTTCTTTCATGACTGGACGAAAAAGAGAAAAGCACAATTAATGGAATTGGAAGAAGATGGTTTGATTGAATTAAAGGGTAATCGACTAAAAGTGACTGAGAAAGGGAAAGCCTTCGTTCGAAACATTTGTATGATCATTGATGATCTACTTTGGAATGACCAGCCGCAAACGGCTATATTCAGCAAGACTATCTAAAATTTGTAATCTCAACAGTAAGAAAAAGCAACTCTTTTTCCATTTCTGATTAAAATGATTTATCTGCTGTTATTAAGCTAATCCAGCTTTTGGTTTTTCAAATTGATTTTAAATTTTGTTCCCACACCTACTTTACTTTCAATATCAATCGTGCCACCTAAAGATTCAACATGATGCTTGACCAAATACAAGCCAATACCTTGTGCATCTTTGTTCTCGTGAAAAGTTTGATTCAATCCGAACACTTTGTCTCGGTATTTCTCCAGATCAATACCAATGCCATTATCGGAATAATCGATCAAAATACCATCTTTCGTTTTAGAAGTAGTTATAGAGATCTCATTGATCTTATCTGGATCTCTGTATTTGATAGAGTTGCCAATTAAATTATTGAACAAACTATCTAAGTAGGGCTTAGGATAATTGATGCTATTGGCATTATTAAATGACAAATTTACCTTCGTTTGGGTTTCCTCAATCAATGGTTTAAAAGTATCTAATACTACTTTTATTGAATCACTGACAAGCAGTCTTTGATTGGTAACTTCACCGGTTTGCCAATCCACTACCTCTGCCATTCGATCCACCTTTTTGTTTAAACTTTCAACTACAAATTTTAACTTATCCAGTGTTTCTTTTCTCTCTTGATCCGATTCTTTTAAATCATAAATTTCAAAAAGAGAAAATAAATTCGCGATTGGTGCCCGTAAATTATGACTTAAAATATGGGCTATGTCAGACAGGTTATTCTTTTGCTGGGTTAACTCATGTGTTCTGTCTTTTATCACAGTTTCCAATTCCTCCGTTGTTTTCAAAGTAAAAGCAATTGGAATAACTTTGATCAATGCACCCACAGTAATCCAAGAAACAATGGCTGTGATCATCAACAAAATTGCATTCAAGCGATAAGCAGGATACCAAAAGATAATGGCATCCATTAAATGCGTGATTCCACAAAATAAAATGAATAAGATAAACAGGGCAGCCACTCCTTTGAACGGTACTTCCTTTTTCTTCTTGACAAAAAAGAATAATAAAGCCGGAATACTGAAATAGGCCATAAAGACCATTATGTCGGAAATTATATAGATCCAACCATGAAATCCCGACCATTTCCCGCAAGTCCAACGAGCCGGAAAATCAGTAAAAACAAAAAAACTTCTAAAGAAATCGAGTATTTCATTACTCAATTGGATATCGAAGAGCGTGTTCATCGGAGATAAGTGCTTTGAATTTTCCCACTTTCAGTGGTTTTGTAATAAAGTCTTTTAAGATAGAATATTTTTTGGCATTCTGTCTATCCACTTGACTAACCGATGAAGATAAAAAATAAACACTGGGATTGACATTCTTATGATCTAAGATCTTCTCCAATTCTTCCAAAAATTCATACCCATCCATTCTTGGCATCATTAAATCAACAAAAAAGACTTGAGGGAATTCTTCTAAAGAACACTTCTTTAAATAATCTATCCCTTCTTCTCCAAACTGCTCAAATTTCGCTTTATGTGGAATATCAATTAAGGATAGATACTCATTCAATATTTCATTCTGAATAGCATCATCATCTAAAAAAAATAAACGTAGTCCCATAAGTTTTTCTTCTAATGACTTATAACTAATAACAAAGGTGTAAGGTAAGTTTCGTAGGGAGTGCAAATATGATAAAATTAAATACGAAAGCACATATATTTAGAACAAATTCGATAAAGCCACACTAAATTTCGACATTTGAAATACGTTCTGCCATTATCATTAATCCATTTTCAATTATACTGGTTTTTGAGGAGAAAAATAAATAAAAATAGGCTCTTGCCGTAACAAGAACCTATTTAACCTCACACATTACTTTTAAGTTTAGCTCGTAAGGAAGCTATTGATTACAAGAAGCTTAACGACCCTCTGAATGTTCCGGTAATGGTAATAGCTTCGTCTTCATTTCCGTTTTCCGGTACAATGGTAATATTATTTAATCTGCATAGCATTTCGCTTTTTTCCAAGTTATACTCTACGATGGTAAATGCATTTAAATTGGGTGCGAGTGGAAACTCATTGCTGTAATTAGAAACATAATTGGAAATATTTCCTTCACTTTTGGTTTCTAGTTTAGCTCTGATAAATTTCACTTTATCATCTTCATCCTGTGCAGGATAAATTGAATAGGAAGTATTGGCATGTTCCCATGGGCTGATCAACGATTTATTCGTTAATTGTATCGTTAAGGTTCTATCTTCGCTTAGGTTGATCTTAAAATAAAT
>JAGQYH010000150.1 GCA_020436175.1 Bacteroidota bacterium | reverse complement strand
CCACTGAACACCTGTCTTTAGTTTATAAAATATGGCATTAACTATCAAATACATTGGAACTTTACTTGAATACCCTCTTTTTACTTTGGGTAAATGGGGTAGAATCTCTTTTTTATAATATCTTTGGAAACAACGAACATTTTTACGGCATTGTAATCAGGTTATAAAACCTATGCAATGCTGTTTTTTATTCATACGTTGAAAAGTGTAAACAACTTCAACAAATGACTTTGTTTGAATAGCGTAATCATGCTAACAAAAAATAGGCTGCCGGAGTAGGATAGATTACTTATCTTCACAGTCTTTTTATGATTGCTAGCATACCTGAAAAATCAAGGATATTTAAAAAGGAAGGTGAATTTGAGCCTTACTTAACGCCGAAGCCGGTTTCAACGGGTAGAAGATTTCTATATACTATTAGGAATCTTATTGGTTTAGCATTGGATGGGAGTAAGGAATATCTTTCCTATCGAAAAAAGGAACATTTACCAAAGAAATTTAAGTTCCGACTATTATCGTTTGCAGTATTTTGTTTGACCGTTTTTAAGAGTAAGCGTTATGCCAATAAGCCTTTTGGCGTTCAATTGAGATCGAGATTGTCGGATATGGGTGCGACTTATATCAAGCTGGGTCAAATATTGGCTTTGCGTTCCGACCTATTGCCGCGATCAATTACTGATGAGTTGGCACTTTTATTCGATAAGTTAACTGTAATTGATTACGATCAATTCGAACAATTAGTAGAGGAAAACCTCAATATGCCCGTTAGTGTTGTGTTTAATAAAATTGTAACCACACCTTTAGCTTCTGCTTCTATCGCGCAAGTCCATTTGGCTACTTTGAAAAATGGGGAAGATGTAGTGATTAAGCTTTTAAAACCCGGCACGCGTGAATTAATCCTTACCGATAGCAAGATCATTAGGCGTGTAGGCAGTTTTTTGGAGTATTTTATTCCCAGAACACAGCCTAAAAAAATGCTTAACGAGTTCTGTGAATACACCTCAAAGGAAGTGAATTTTAAACTGGAAGCGGACAATGCCATAGAGTTTGCTAATAATTTCAGTAAACATTCAACAGTAGTTTTTCCTAAAATTTACAGGCAGTATTCCAATGAGAACATGATCGTCATGGAATTTCTAAAAGGGGTTAAACCCGACGCTTATGCTCAAAAAGAAGATGTCACAGAGGAAATGCGCGCCAAAGTAGCTGATATTGGGGCTTTTGCCATTATAAAAATGATCTATAATGATGGATTCTTTCATGCCGATCTTCATCCTGGAAATTTATTGATTCTAGATGAAAATAAATGTGCCTTTATAGACCTTGGAATGGTTGGTAGATTCAGTGAAGCTACCCGTAAGAACTTGTTGTATTATTTTAATGCATTGGTGTTAGGCAATAGCGAAGCGGCTGCGAGGTATATGACATTAGTCGCCAAACCGGGAAGAAAGGCAGATATACAAGGATTTAGGAAGGAATTTGTTGAGGTGGTGAAAGCGTATCAAAAAAATGCCAGTTTCAATGAGTTTTCTGTGGGCAAATTAATCATGGTGACAACAGAATTAGGGGCTAAATATGATATGTATTATCCAATGGAATTGATATTGATGTCAAAGGCGATGGTGACTTTTGAAGGAGTAGGGGAAATGGTGAAACCCGGTTTAGACATTGTAGAAGTCTCAAAAAAGCATGTAAGAAGATTGTTGATTCATGAGGTCAATCCAAAAGAATTAATGAAAGCAAGTTTACAGAACGCTCCGGAGTTTATCGATACATTTACACGTGGCCCCGGATTGTTTGTTGAAGTTTTAAACAGACTGGAACAAGAATTAAATGCTAAACCCCATAATAAAATGGATGGCATTAAAGGGGTGATTTTGGCAGGATTCTTTATTCTTTCTGCCGCCATTGTTTATGGTACCGGTGGTGCCATTGCGGTGTATGTCGCCTTGTTCACTATTGGTATTGTCCTTGCGTTGAAATCTTAAACGGATGACTATAACGATCTCCTTAAAAATTCATTTGATCATTCATTATCTTTACTGAAAACAGTTTAAGTGGAAGCAAAGCATATAAGTTTGGATGCTTTCTATGAAAGCCTTAAAGATATTCTAACTCCTCCATTAAAGCATCTGGAAAAGGAGCCGGAAGAACCAATTATATTGATAGCCGTTAAAGAATTATCTTATTGGTTATCAAAGGCTTTGGGTTGGACATTTAAAGGAGAAGTGCCAAAAGATGTTACACATGCAGTTGTGATTGTTGCTCCTCATACTTCTACTTGGGATTTTGTTTTTGGCATGGCGGCATATCGTTATTTCAAAGAAGTAAAAGGGTACTACTTAGCCAAAAAGGAATTGTTTTCAGGGCCATTAAAATTCTTATATTCAAAAACCGGTGGCATTCCGGTTGATCGATCCGCTAATAACAATTTGGTGGTGCAAGTGGCAAAGCTTTTTGAAGAGAAATCATCATTTTATTTAGCATTGGCGCCGGAGGGTACACGCTCCAAAACAAAGACTTGGAAATCGGGTTTTTATAGAATTGCGCTAGAGGCTAATGTGCCTATCATTATGGCTTATCTGGATTATGGCAAAAAGGAGGCCGGTGTGGGAGAAGTACTTTATCCAACCGGAAACTTTAAGGAAGATGCCAAAAAGATTGAAGATTTTTACAAAACAATCACACCTAAAAATAAGGACAATTGGAGTTGGAAAGTGCTATAGCATTTTCAGTAAATAAGCCAGTCCAAGCCCGGTAAAATTACTAATGGCAATTCCCAGCATACTGGCGATCATCCCCGAAAAAATGATTTCCTTATTTTTCATCGACATAGCGACTTGCCCAATAAATGCAGGTCCGAAGATTGTGGAAGTGGAAGCAATCAGTGTGGTATCGGCATCGATCTTAAACAAATAAGCCAATAAAACATTGAAGAAAATAGTAAATAGCATTACCACTGTAGTATAGATCAAAATGAAACTTCCTTCACTAAAGATGGATGCAACATCAATATGGCTACCCAATGCAATACAAAAAACCAATAACAGATATTGCCCTATTCTGTACGAAGATTTCAAATTTCTGATCTTTTCAGCGAATGACATGATTATGCCAATGGTAGTTACGGACAGAATAACGAAAGTGCCATTCATTCCTTCTGCCGGATACAAAACCATTTCTAATCCAATGCTGATGCCTAATGCTAATATGGTTAAAACTACGGGCAATAAATAAAATCCGGCTCTACCCATTTTATAAACCGACATGTAGCTGAAATCTTCCTTTTCGTTTTTATCAAGATCTGGTGCAATTCTTTCATCTACAAACAAAAGTCCGGAAGTGTATTGCTGGTATTTTGGTAAAATTTTGGATAGCAAAGGATGAGCAATGGAAGTTAGTATTATCAGGTAAATAGCACCGGTGAAAATATCTCCTAAATTGATCAAGAGCTTTAAGTGTTCCGGACAATTCAATGCTATCCCCAGTGAATTTAGATTGGCATTGGTTCCGGTAAATCCGGCAAAAAGCATACTGCTGATCAGCCATCCATTGTCTGCCATGCCTCTATAAATGAAAAAGGCAATAACGGAGCCCAATAATACACTTATACAAGAAACGGTAAAGGCACCTAATACGCTCTTAGCTTTGGGTAGCCATTTCATGAAATTGGAGGTCATTAATAATAATGGGATAGCCAAGACGATAACGATACCTTCAATTTCTATGGAAAGGTTTTTTACTTTTTCTGCAATATCTGCATCCAGCTTAGGAACCAAAAGACTTCCAATGCCAATGCCTATAATGTAGCACGCCACAACTGGACTGATCCATCTGGATATAGATCGATCTCTGAGGGCATTGTGAATAAAAA
The DNA here is from genome assembly GCA_020436175.1 of Bacteroidota bacterium. Taxonomy (GTDB): domain Bacteria; phylum Bacteroidota; class Bacteroidia; order Chitinophagales; family JADIYW01; genus JAGQYH01. The sequence goes on along the minus strand of JAGQYH010000150.1, from coordinate 2,352 downwards.
CAGGTACTATGAAGAGTACAATAAGTTGTATGATGATAATAGTCATTGCTATAAATATAGATGGAAAAATCAGTTAATCAAGTTTTGAGGATGTCCATCCATAAAAGATTGTATATTTTCTTCCAAGATGGCCATTAAGTTTTGACGAGCCGCTAAACTTGCCCAGGCATTGTGAGGTGTGACTATACAATTATCTAATTGAAGTAATGGATGATCACGTGGGGCGGGTTCTACGCTCAAAACATCTAATCCGGCACCGGCAATTTTTTCATGTTGTAAGGCATACACCAGATCGGGCTCATGGATCAAACCGCCTCGCGAAGTATTGATCAAAAAAGCGGTCGGCTTCATTTGTTTCAAAAAATGCTTGTCAACCATTGCTTCGTTTTTATCGCTAAGATGTGTATTCAAAGAGATAACATCCGAGGTTGAGATCAATTCCGACATGGTTACAGCTTTAGCATAAGATGTGTTATGTTGACTGCTCGAATGATAGATTACATTCATTTCAAAGCCATGTGCAATGCGACCCACTTTTTGTCCGATATGTCCCCAACCAATAATTCCGATGGTTTTATTAGCTAAATCAGTGATGGAATTGTTCCAAAAGGAAAATACGTTGCGCCTTTTCCATTCTCCTTCTTTAATGGCTTGATGATGTTGCTCAACTCTATTCGTCAACCCTAAGAGTAGCGCAAAAGCATGTTGTGCAACAGCATTTGAACCATAGTTGGAGATGTTAGACACCAAAATGCCTCTTTGTTTACAGGCTGCTACATCAACATTATTATATCCAGTAGCAGAAACAGCAATGTATTTCAATTTGGGAAGTTGGTCGATAATAGAAGAATTGATTATGACCTTGTTCACTACAAGAATTTGCGCGTTTTTGGCACGTTCAATTATTTTTTCAGCGGGACTTTGATCAAAAGTAGTGATCTCACCAAAACGTCTTTTCATACTTCTCCAGGACAGATCGCCCGGATTTAAAGTGCCACCGTCTAACACTACGATTTTCATATGAATACAAAGAAATAGCTTCTTGAGTTATACACCAAGTTGTGTTAATAATCTGTTGATTTTATGTGAATAAATTTATAGATAAAAAATTTGGAAGATTAGATAGGTTTTCTACCTTTATATCATCGAGTTCATTGACAGTTATTGATAGCACGAAAGTGTTATGAAAGTTTAGCTAACAAATTAGTTAAGAGCACAGCAAAATTCGCTTAAAGGATATTTTAGAGGCTTCCGTGGTCAGATGAAATATTGAAACGGCAAAAGCTGCAGACAAGAGAAATGGCGCCTTGAAAGAGGAAAAGTGCGGATTAGTTTGGACACAGATGCAAAAGACGAACGTTCTTAGGAATGTTGTGTTGAAACCTTCGGGCAAAGCAGAGTGGGTAGTATGGTATAAAATGTACGAAAGTTAAATGAGTACTGGTTGATAGGTAGTTTACGGGGCTAGATGTCACAGAATAGCGTAACTGGTAAGAATAAGAGACTTACTGCAACCTACGGGAAGCATTAAGGAAAGAGGGAGTTTATGAGAATATCATAGCTCCCTCTTGTTTTTTATATACATGTGGAAAAATGATTTCCAACTCATCAAATCTTTAGTCTAATTCTTTCTACTTTGCGGTGTTTAATTTGAATTAAGGCAATCAGCACTTATGGCGAGAAAAGCAGATGTTAGAGAAAAAATCTTTGTATTAGACACTTCCGTAATTTTATTTGATCATAATGCCATTCGAAGTTTCGAAGAACACAATGTGGCCATTCCAATTCATGTGTTGGAGGAACTGGATAATTTTAAAAAAGGAAATGACACCATCCATTTTGAAGCAAGGGAATTTATTCGAACTTTCGATAAAGTTGCCAAAAGCGATCTGATCAATGATTGGATACCTTTAAATGGGGCTACATCCGGAAAGATCAAAGTGGTTCATGATAATCATGAAAAAAGGGTGAATGCCGAACATATATTTGGCGATCGGAAATATGATCACAAGATTTTGAACGCGGCATTGAGCTTACAAACAGAGTTCCCGAAGAAAAAGATCATTTTGGTGACCAAAGACATTTGCCTGCGATTAAAGGCAAAGGCTTTGAATTTATATGCTGAAGATTATGAAACCGGTAAAATAAAGGATCTTCAACATCTCTATACCGGTAAAACAGCCATTGAAAATGTGGAAGAAAGTCTGATTGATGACCTATTTAAGGATAAATCATTTCCTATTACAAGCATTGAAGTAAATGATGTTCACGACAATCAATATTTTATTCTTAAGAATAGAAAGAAATCTGCATTAGCCTACTACAATCCTTTAACGAAAGAAGTAGAACACG
>JAGQYH010000014.1 GCA_020436175.1 Bacteroidota bacterium | reverse complement strand
CTAATAAAGGTATATTCTTTGAATGGGGTTGGATGAAGAAAAAACACGCTTACATTGATTTTAAATCCATCACAAGGGTTTCACTTGTAAATTTTAAAAATAAATCCTATTCCACTTTATACATTGAAGTCGACAATCCATTCAGTGAGCCGGGCGTTGATTTCATCCACGGTAAATCAAGACATTGTCCAACGATGGAGAAAGTTGTCGACGGTAAAAAAGCTTTCGACCTTATTCAAGCATTAAGAAATCAGTCAAACAATAGTTAATCTCGATTATACTTTTAATCGATCACCATCAAATGCCACCTTATAAGTTGGGTCTTCTAAAACATTCACATCAATCAGCTTATCAGCATTCTTAAAGAGCCGCTTACAATCTTCACGCAAATGCCTCAAATGTACAACCTTATCTAGCTTGGCATAGCGTTCGTTAATCTTGTTCACGGCATCAATGGCCGACATATCAGCAATCTTACTTTCTTTAAAATCAATGATCACTTCAGCCGGATCGTTCAATACATCAAACTTCTCAGCAAAAACCGTGGTAGAGCCAAAGAACAAAGGTCCATATATCTCATAATGCTTTACGCCTGCATCATCAACATATTTTCTTGCCCTAATTCGCTTTGCACTTTCCCAAGCAAAAACCAACGCAGAGATAATAACACCGATTAATACTGCCAAAGCTAGATTATGTAGAAAAACGGTCACTAATGTTACCACGATCATGACAAAAATATCATGTTTGGGCATTTTATTGAGCGCTCTGATACTCACCCATTCAAATGTACCGATGGATACCATTATCATCAACCCCGTTAACGCCGCCATTGGTACTTTTTCAATTAAACCGGAACCAAAAACTACAAAAACCAAAAGCATCACCGAGGCAACAATTCCTGACAATCTTGCTCTGGCTCCATTCGAAATATTGATCAAACTTTGACCGATCATGGCACAACCGCCCATACCGGAGAAAAATCCCGTAATGGTATTTGCCATTCCTTGTGCAACAGCCTCTTTATTCCCCCATCCTCTGGTCTCCGTAATCTCATCGATCAAATTCAATGTCAACAGACTTTCAATTAATCCAACCCCGGCAACAATGAAAGCATAAGGTAAAATAATTTGTAATGTCTCCATCGTAAAAGGAACATTCGGAATATGAAATGGTGGAAACCGTCCGGAAATAGAAGCAATATCACCAACGGTATTGGTATCAATATTAAAGGCCACCACCAAACCAAATATGGTTAAAATGGCCGCTAAAGAGGAAGGAATAATTTTGGTGACTTTGGGTAAACCCCAAATAATAAACATGGTTAAAGCCACCAAACCGAGCATGATCATCAACGGAGCACCACCCAACCAATGATGAACGCCATCACTTCCTACGGTTTGAAATTGCACTAGTTGCGACATGAATATGACGATGGCCAAACCATTGACAAAACCAAACATCACCGGATGAGGCACCAAACGGATAAACTTCCCTAAACGAAATAAACCTGCCAACATTTGAATGATCCCGGCTAAAATAACGGTTGCAAAAATATACTCCACTCCGTGAGACTGTACCAAAGAAACGATTACCACGGCAACGGCTCCGGTAGCTCCTGAAATCATACCCGGTCGACCACCAAATATGGATGTAATCAATCCCATTGAAAAGGCAGCATACAAACCGGTTAAGGGAGATAAGCCCGCTATCAAAGAAAATGCCACTGCTTCGGGCACCAAAGCCAAAGCCACCGTCAATCCCGATAAAATTTCAGTTTTATAATCTATTTTCTGACTAAAGTCAAACAAATTCAAATATCTCTTCATGGATGATTTTTAGGATTTTTCTTGCCAAAGCAATAACTTAACGAAACTGCCGTACCGCTTCTAACCGCAAAGGACGCGAAAAGAATAATAACCTAAAGTCATGTAAATCTTAAACTTGGATAATATAGACGGTGAAATAGATATATGGAATTAAGGATTAATGTTATTCCTGCTAAAATCCAACAAGGCATTGTTCAAGAAATTGAACAAAAAATGAATTATCATTAAACTCTAATCATTAAAAACTATTTCTGATATTTCCTTACTTCATATCTGGCAACGATACCTCTGTGCACAGCATCCGGACCGTCGGCAATTCTTAAAACTTTCGCATTAGCAAAAATGGCAGCCAAAGGCACATCGTGGGACAAACCCATTCCGCCAAACATTTGTATCGCTTCATCTGCTACTTGTTGTAAAACATTTGGAACGATCACTTTTATCGCTGAAACGTCCATTATGGCGCCCATCGCACCATAAATATCAATTTTCCAGGCAGCTTGTAATGTTAAAAGTCTTGCCTGATCGATCGCGATTCTAAGATCCGCTATTCGCTCTCTATTTCCACCTAAATTAATAATTGGTTTACCAAAAGCGACTCGCTCCATTCCTCTTTTGATCATTAATTCCAATGCTCTTTCTGCGGCCCCAATACATCGCATGCAATGGTGAATTCTGCCCGGTCCTAACCTACCCTGTGCAATTTCAAATCCTCTTCCGGGACCCAAAATAACATTGGCAGCCGGCACTCTTACATTTTTGAATTCTACCTCACCATGACCAATCGGTTCGTCATAATCACCAAAAACCGGCAACATTCTCACGATCTTTACACCCGGTGTATTCACCGGTACTAATACCATTGAATGTTGAGCATACTTGGCTTCTTCAGGATGTGTCAAACCCATAAAAATAATGATCTTACATTCGGGATGACCAATACCCGTACTCCACCATTTTGTACCGTTGATTACCACTTCATTTCCTTCCAAAAGTGCTGTAGCTTCCATATTGGTGGCATCGGAGGAAGCTACTTGCGGCTCCGTCATACAAAATGCGGATCTTATTTTACCTTCCAACAAGGGCGTTAACCACTTTTTCTTTTGTTCTTCTGAACCGTATTTGATCAACACTTCCATATTGCCGGAATCAGGTGCATTACAATTAAAGATTAGTGGTGCAATAAAGCTTTTACCCATTTCTTCAGCTAACGGAGCATATTCAACATTCGACATCCCCGGTCCCTCATAACCTTCTTCCGGAATAAACAGATTCCATAAGCCTTGTGCTCTCGCCTTAGTTTTTAATTCTTCAATCATTGGCGGTATTTCCCAAGCCGTCCAATTTCCGCCATTGTGTTTCTCCAGCATAGTGGTATGATAGGCATGTTCAATGGGTTCAATTTCATTCTTCATGAATTGTTTTACCCGATTTAAGTATTCTTTTGTACGTGCGGAATGTGAAAAATCCATTATTGAAATAATTTTAGGTTGGCGAACAAAATAACGATTTAATTGGTTTACGATATTACATTATATACATTATCTTACCAAATTACCAAAATCAAAGCTTTTTTGAATGAAACTAGACATTTTAGCTTTTGCTGCCCATCCTGACGATGTAGAACTGGCAGCATCCGGTACAGTTATCAAACATATACAATCGGGTTATCAAGTGGGTATAGTTGACCTCACCAGAGGAGAATTAGGATCCAGAGGTTCAGCAACCATTAGAGATGCAGAGGCTGCCGAAGCCGCTAAATTCATGAAACTAGCCACCCGAGTCAATTTAGCCTTAAACGATGGTTTTTTTGAAAACAATAAAGACAATCAATTGGCTATCATTGAACAAATCAGACAGTTTCGACCGAATATCGTTTTATGCAATGCCACGTCCGACAGGCATCCCGATCATGGCAAAGCCGGCGATTTGGTTTCTAAAGCGTGTTTTTTATCCGGTTTGGTAAAAATTGAAACCGATCAACCGGCTTGGCGTCCGAAAGCTGTTTATCATTATATTCAAGACAGATACTTGCCACCAGATTTTGTGGTGGACATTACTGATCAAATGGATCAAAAGCTGGAAGCCATACAATGTTTCAAATCGCAATTCTATAATCCTTATGATGATTCGCCGGAAACCCCAATATCATCATTGGCATTTTTGGAGTTTATCAAAGCCAGAGCAAGAGAAATGGGCAGGCAAGCCAATTTTGAATTTGCTGAAGGATTTACCGTAGAAAGATTTATAGGCGTAAAAGATCTTTTTGATCTTATTTGATCATTTCGGTAATATCCGATTTAATTTTATGAGCAATACTTTCTGCCGTTTGTTGCATGCTGCTTTCAGCATAAATTCTTATGATCGGTTCTGTATTTGATTTCCTGAGATGTACCCAATCATTATCAAAATAGATCTTCAAACCATCAATATCAATTTGCTTTTTAGCCTTATATTTCTCTGAAATCTTCAACATGACACCATCTAGGTCAATCTTATTATCTAACGGTGCCTTATCCTTATGGATGTAATAGTTCGGATATTCACTTCTTAATTTTGACAGTCTTTTTCCTGATTTTGCCATATAGCTTAAGACCAATGCAATTCCCGCCAAAGCATCTCGACCATAATGTAACTCCGGCACAATCACTCCGCCATTGCCTTCTCCTCCGATCACAGCATTCACGGCTTTCATCTTCTCTACCACATTCAATTCTCCAACCGCTGAAGCATAGTAATAACTGCCCTTTAACTCTGTTACATCTTGTAATGCCCTACTGGAAGATAAATTAGAAACCGTTGGACCCAAGTTGTTTTGCAAAACATAATCGGCCACCGTTACTAAAGTATATTCCTCTCCAATTGGCTCACCTTGTTCATCGATCAAAGCGAGGCGATCTACATCCGGATCGATGGAAATACCGATATTAGCTTTATTGAACTTTACCTCACTACACAGTGAACTTAGATTTTCGGGAAGTGGTTCAGGATTATGGGCAAACTTTCCGGTAGGCTCACAATGCAGTTTGAAAATATTTTCCTTTTTGACACCCAAAGCCATCAATAATGCAGGTACGGCAATTCCTCCAACAGAATTGATGCCATCAACCGCTACCTTAAAATTCTTAGCTGCAATGGCATCAGCCTCAACCAATGGCATGGCTTTAATCAACTCGATATGCTTTTCTAAATAATTATCCAGCTTTTTATATTGCCCGATATCATCTACTTCAGCAAACTTATAATTGCCTTTTTCAGCAATATCCAACACTTCTTGTCCAATAGCAGCTGAAATAAACTCTCCCTTTTCATTTAAAAGTTTAAGTGCATTCCATTGTTTGGGGTTATGGCTGGCCGTTAATATAATCCCGGCGTGGGCTTGCTCGTGGATCACTGCCATTTCAACGGTTGGCGTAGTAGCCATTCCCAGGTCAATAACATCGATCCCTAGTCCCATCAAGTTTCCTACAACAATATGATGGACCATCTCTCCGGAAATACGTGCATCCCTCCCGATCACAATCGTATCGCCGCCGTTAGATTTGACGTAGCTGCCAAAAGCCATAGTATATTTGGCAACATCAATTGGTGTTAATGATTCACCCACTTTGCCTCCGATGGTTCCTCTGATACCAGATATAGATTTAATTAATGTCAATGTCGTATGATTTGATGTCAAATGTAATAAAAGACTAATTAGCGAAGTAACAATAACAGAACTTGTATACAATACATAATGTTTAATTAAGGCTTTTACTATAGTGTTTGATGAAGGGATTAGATCACAATTCGCAATGCTTCATCTTTAATATTTTATTGATGAGTCGTTTAAATTTAAGAATATTGTATATTGATAAATGATGGATTACTCAGATCTAACCACACTTGGAATATCTTTTGGTCTTGGCTTGTTAGTGGGGCTTCAACGGCAAAAAGTGCATAATAAAATGGCCGGTGTAAGAACCTTTACACTGATCGCTATATTAGGTACGATGTCAGGCTTTTTAGCGGAAGCCTTTAATAGTTTTTTCATAATTCCTTTGATTGCCATCGGATTAACGGCATTGTTAGTTACTGCTAATGTTATCAAGTTTCGAAAGGATTCAGATTCCGATCTTGGTCAGACGACAGAGGTTGCCGCCTTATTGATGTTTGCGATTGGCGCCTATTTGGTGGTGGGCAGTAAATTAACGGCAACGGTAGTGGGAGCTTCGCTGGCCATTCTGCTCTATGCAAAGGAACATCTTCATCATTTTATAGATAATTTAAAAGATAAGGACTGGTCGGCCATCATGACCTTTGTCGCCATTTCCTTAGTGATCTTGCCCATTCTACCGGATAAAACCTATGATCCTTTGGAAGTCATTAATCCGAGAAATATATGGTATATGGTCACACTGATCGTTGGGATCAGCGTGGTGGGTTACTTTGTTTATAAGTATACAGGTAAAAATGTTGGAATTTTTGCCAATGGAATTTTAGGTGGATTGATCAGCAGTACGGCTACCACCGTCAGCTATGCACGCAGAACAAAAAGTACCCGAGCAATTTATAAAATGGCAGCATTCATCATTACCATTGCCTCTGCCATTTCCTTGTTAAGAGTTTTAATTGAAGTATCTGTTGTGATTCCGGATAGATTGCCGTCGATCATTTTACCGATTCTGGCGCAACTGGTCTTTATGAGTTTGGTTTGCATTTCCTTATTCTATCTGATCAATAAAGACGATTCAGATGAGCCATTACCGGAACCGGAAAATCCGGCACAACTAAAAAGTGCACTATTATTCGGTGCTTTATATGGTGTAATACTTTTGATCGTAGCCTTTACCAAAAAAGAATTTGGAAACAATGCTCTTTACGGTGTATCGATAATCAGTGGATTAACAGACGTTGATGCCATAACCCTTTCATTATCGCAATTAATCAAAAAAGAAACGTTAGATGTATCAACAGGATGGCGTCTGATATTACTGGCCTCCCTTTCGAATTTAATGTTCAAAGGAATACTGGTGATGGTTTTAGGAACAAGAGAATTGAGTAAATGGATCGCTATTTCCTTTGGATTATCAATCGCTTTTGGAACAGCAATTATTGTCTTTTGGCCGAATCATTGGCACTTCTAACATAAAAAAAAGTCAGACGATAAGGGTTTTGGGTTCTTATGCCTGACTGATTCCTACGAAAAAAACTTTACCTATTAAAAGTAGTTTACATTTATAAAAGGCACAAGTGATTCACATTAAAACAAAATACACACTATTTTAACAATAAATACTATTGCTGCACTAGAAATTTCTCTTCAAATAATTTCCAATAATTACTAAAACTTCCGGTTTTATTGGCTTCCCATTCCTTTAGCATGGCATCCAATTTCTCATCATTGATATCCCTTGATTTACTGTAAAAGTCTTCCATAATATCTAAATCATTATGACTGGTCAAGGCTTTATACTTTTCCAGCTTTCCCTCTAGCAGCTCCTCTTCTACTTCTATTGCTTTCACTTCGCGCATTTCTGCATATCTAATTTTCGACGAATAACTGTTGGTTTTAAAGATCAATTTAGCGATCAATGCGGATAACTCAATCAAGATCAAGATGAGGCTCAAGAGATAAAAATGATTTCTCAAAGTATTGCTCTCATCCTTGCTCATCAATGACTTTAATGCTTCTGCTTGGAGTAATGTGCCGAATGTTTTGTTTCCGGCCTGATACTTGGCCGTTTCTTCCGTTACTTTCTCTTCAAATGACTTTATCTTAGTATTTAACTCTGCTATTTGCGGATGGAGATCGGTTTGCAATGCATTGTATTCCTTTTGATGTCTAAGTAAAATAGTCTGTTTTTGTTTAGCCACTGTGCTGTAGCCATATCGCTCTGTGCCTCCGCTTCCATCCATTTCGGCTTTAAAGTCAGTTTCTGCCTCATTTAATGCCAAAAGTTTAGCAGCGAGTTGTCCTTCCATTGCATTCTTCTCATCCTGCAAACTTTCAACTTCCGAAGCATACAATTTTTCGAGTTCCGCTTTTCTTTCCAATACTTTTTGATCCATTAGTATCTGTGCTTCCCTTTTGATCTCGGGTTCATAAATTTTATGAATCATCGGTTGAGATAAGAAAATACCCAGCAATAATGCCAGACAAAATCTAAAAGCCAATGAGAAGAAGGAGGCATTACCGGAGGACAATGAAGCAATCAATGCCCTATCAAAACAGACAATATAAATGCCCATAAAAATTCCACCGACTAAAGCGATCGGTAAAATATCAGTAACAGAAGAAAAGAAGAAGGTCCAGGCCAAAGTAGCATAGATGCCAACAATAATTAGCATTACACTAATAATAGTGACGTGAAACTGATCTACTTTACAAGTTTTTAGAATAGCAGGTTCATAGCCTGCCAATGTCCAAAGGAAATGCTTATCCTTTGCATTTTGGTGGTGGTTCATGGTTCTTGGTTTTAGGAAATGTCAAAATAATGCTTGTCAATGAGTATTTCTCAACAGACATAAAACCATAAACAGTTTAATAGGAATTTTTAGTATGCGTAAGTAGGAAATTTGTGTTTTTTAAGAAACAATGCCATTCCAATAATTCACTTAATAAATATAAAAGTGAAACAAACTTAAATGCCTAGAATAGAAATAGATAGAAAGATTAACTTCTTACCTTGGCCAACTTCCAATTGGTTTTGGATTGAAGAATGAATCCAAAAGCACCAAAAAGTAGGGCAGAATAAATAACATCTCCCATTAATGTTCCTCTGTAGAAAGGAATACCGGCTACATAGCATTCTACTAATCCTGCAAAGGTTTTAGAATACATAGTACCCATTAACCAAACGCCAAAATTGGAAATGATATAAAACAATACAGAGCCGCTTAATGCGCCACCCAAAACAGTAAAAGCATTCACTTTATTTCTCATTAACAACCCAATACCGATAACCATAGCAATGCCTGTATAAACAAAGATCATGTTCGGATAAAATCCCGCAAACTCACGAACGCCAATCAAATACTGAATATGAAGTACGGCATCCGATAGAAACAAGGCTAAAAAAGTGATTACAAAAGCCCATTGTTTTTTAGCAAAATAAGCTCCTGAAAATAAGGCAATCGCTGCTATAGGTGCCATATTAGGAATATGTGGGAATGCTCTTAATACAATTGATAGAACAATTGCAGATGCAATTAAACTTACTAATACTAAAAATCTTTTTGCTTGATCACTCATAGTTCTGTATTTCTTTCACAAATATAAGGAAGTTGAGAAAAGTTAATTCAAATATTTAAATTTTATTGGCAACCTCCAACTTTTAATTACTATTTGGTACTGTTAAAATATTTGGTAAACCGTTTACATTTCTGGTCATTACCCAACCCATTCCTACAAACCAGAATAAATGTGCCATTAGAAAAGAATTGTAATCCGACTTTAAGATCAATATACTTCCCAATACCATGCCTGTAACAAATGACATGATTAGACATTGCCAGTGATAACGACTCCATTTAAGATTAGATAACAAAAAATTGCGCATCATACCAAAACCCAATCCATTGACAATGCTGATGATAAATCCCACCATAACAGCTTCATTCGCCCCAAGCGCAATCCCATTCAATGCATCTTTTACCGCTGCCAACACACCGATACCGCTCACATAAAATAAAACTGACGACCAGATGATAGTTACTATGAACATCTTTATCAGACTCACTTGTGATTGTTTTTGCATGGCAATCGTCAAAGCGCAACCAAAGATCGCTCCGGTTAACCAAGGGAATTTGAGATTTACATTGAAGGTGTAGGCTATTGCTGCAAATACTAAGAAAATAAAGACTTTTTTCAGCATTCTACTTTTACATTAAATACTTTGAAAATCTTTTCTATGGCAAAATCCAACTCAGCTTTAGTATTGTATTTTGAAAATGAGAAACGAATGGATACCCTATCCTGCTCTTGTGAAATGGCATTGATCACATGAGAGCCATTAGAAGCGCCGCTCGTACACGCACTGCCACCCGACACACATAAGCCTTCCATATCCAGGTTAAACAACAACAGAGACCCTCTAGGATCAGGTGGAAAAGAAATGTTTAAAACGGTATACAATGAATTGTCAAAATCTTCGGGACCATTGACGCGAATATCTTGAAAACCGTTAGATAGGTGTTGGAACAAGTATCGTTTCAATTCTAAAATATGTGCCTTATCATCCTCCAAATGTTCATAAGCCAATTGCATCGCTTTGGCCATCCCAACTATGCCGTATAGGTTTTCCGTTCCGGCACGTTTATTCCTTTCCTGACCGCCACCATGAATGATGGGTTTGATACTTAATCCTTTTTTGGCATATAAGAATCCTATGCCTTTAGGACCGTGAAATTTGTGTGCGGATCCGGTTAAGAAATGAACTTTTAACTGCTCAACATCAAAGGGAAAGTGGGCCATGGTCTGCACCGTATCTGAATGAAAAAGAGCATTGTTTCCTTCGCACAATTCGCCCACTTTTTTCAAATCACAAAGGACACCAATCTCATTATTGCCGTGCATTACAGAAACTAATGTTTTTACATTTGATTCCTGCAATAAAGACTCTAAATGCTCAAGATCAAGACTGCCGTCTTCCTTCAAATTAATGTACTCCACTTTAATTTGATGATGATCAGCCAACCAATCTATGGTATGTAGAACGCAATGATGCTCAATAGGACTGGAAATAATCCTTTCTACCCCCAAATCTCTTACCGAACAAACCAAAGCCAAATTGTTGGACTCTGTTCCACCGGAAGTAAAAATAATCTCACTGGTTTTAGCATTGAGACAACCGGCAATAACTTTTCTGGCTTGTTCCACCGCTGCCCTACTTTCTCTTCCGTAAGAATGTTGTGCAGAGGGATTTCCGAAGTGTTCCCTAAAATAAGGCATCATGGCTTCTAATACTTCCGGCGCCAAAGGTGTTGTGGCTGCGTTATCCAAATACACTCGCATGCTGCAAAAATAGAAAGCATTTAATTCTTTTAATAGACAAAGCTTATCTTTTTATGCGCCACAAATAAAAAGTCCAGTTTGCATAATACAAACCGGACTTTAAAGTTGTAGTAGATTAAATTAATTTTTTCCGAAAATGTATTTAACACCTGCTCTCATTCCAAATTCGCCTCCATTGCTTCTGCCAAATCCTGAATTGTTGCCAGCAGTACCGAATCCAAATGAACCAACACCATAAATACCTAAACCAAAATCAAACACATGTTGGTATCCACCTTGCGCTCCAACACCAATAATGTTTCTTCCGCTTCCAAATCTAAAATCGGTGTAAGCACCAACAAACGGGCTGGAATCTTTTCCTCCTTTAAAATAATACTTGTACTCCGGCGAGATAGAAAGATATCCAACGTTGGCTCTTACCCCCCAAAATGTTCTGGCACCGCCTACGCCTATGTCATAACCAAATCCGCCACCAACACCATGTTGGTCATTACCTCCTAAATAGCCTTCTCCTTCAAATCTAAATGGTAAAAAAGTGCTAGTTCCTCCTTTAGCAAAATAAAGCTTAACGCCTGTTGCAGGAGTTAGGCCTACTGAGCCACCGCTGGCTTTTGCATTAGGCGTTCCAATAAATAACACACTGCATAGAATCACTAATAGTTGAATTTTTCTCATTTCTTATTTTTTTTAAAGTTTAAAAATTTGCACAGTTAACATTATAGAAACTTATTCAAATATATTGCACTAATGACTAATAAGACAAATATTTTGTCCACAAAATGATCATAATTTTAAACCCAGCACATTGTCAACTTAAAAGGGCATTGCGTATTTAGCTTATTGAGGAACCACAAAAGTACTGCTATAGGATTCCGGATCCATTACGGTTAAATTATTAAGATCCACAAAAGATACCGCATAAATACCCTTAGCTGCACTGGCTTTTGCCACCATAATAAATCCGTTTGCAAAGTAACCTGAAGTATAATCCACAATATTGTATGGCTGTACAGTAGTAGTTCTATAACTATGGTTATGACCTGTAAACATAACCGGATCATGTGATTGGGCGAAAATATCCAAAAATTCCTTTCTCAACTCGTTTGGCGTACTGCCTAAATAATCGTTCCACCAACTGCTGCCGGTATTGATAGGATAATGTTGAACAACAACATGCTGCTGATTATTCTCTGCTGATGACGTACATAATTCTTGGAACCATTCTGATGTTCTATTAGGATAATATAGTGCAGGACCTGTGTTGGTTAAAGATTCTAAACTCAACATGGCCACAGGTTGTTGCAAAAACTGGTTTAACTGGGTAAACCTAAGCCCTTTATAAACAAACGAATAATTAAATTCCGCAGACGAAATAGCCGGTAACCAAGTAGTATTTCTATCAAAGTTAAAAGATGTTCCGCTTTCTTCTTCCGTACTTCGCAAAGCTTTGTTGTACCGGCTTCTGACAAATTGAGCCGTTCCCAAATTACTGAAAAGACCGCCTAAATTATGGCCGTAAGCACCATCTCCCCATTGATAGGGATCCCAATCGTGATTACCGTTTCCGGGAAAGAATAAAATATCTTCATCAAATTGATTAAACAAACGATTGATCTCCCGTTTGGCCACATCATTCTCATCTCCCGGTAAGGAAAATCCAAATGCTCTGTCTTTTACAATATCCCCGGCCAATAATACGATCTCCGGCTTGGTAATCTTTTTATCTTCATTTTCTTCAAAATTACCATCGTGAAATTCCAAATCATAACTTTCAATATTATTGATACGTTCGATCCAATTTAACAATTGAGGATAGGTATTGCCTCGCATATTTAACTCGGAATCTCCAATGACAAAGAAAACAAAGGATTCATCTTCTTCTGTTTGTGTATTGGCTGAAGTTTGAAGCATTTCTGTCTCTTCTAACTCTTGTGCTTCCAAGGCATTATAGGCCTCTAATTTCTCTTTTACGGCATTATATGCCTCATTGCTTTCTAAAACCTCTTTAAATGCTTGCTGCTGATCTGCCGGCAAATCACTTTCGATGATCTTATCGTTGGTACAAGAAACAGCAAAAAACAAGATCGCCAATAGGTAGTAAGTTGTAGTTTTCATTAGTTTATTTTTTTTACTGCTCTAAGATACGTATTGATACATATATTAAACTTTAAATATTACATCTTCATCTGCTACTCTCACTCGCGGGCCGTATATGCCTTCCGGTAAAGCTTTGCCCACTCCAATGATCATATTGATCTCCGCTTCTTTCGGTAAACCTAAAAACTTCTTTACGCGAACAGAATCAAAGCCTTCCATCGGGCAACTGTCATACCCTTCCGCCTTGACACTCAACATGAAAGTTTGAGCCGCCAAAGCTGCGCTTTTATGCACCACGATGCGCATATCCGAACTGGATACTTCCCTAGCCATAGGCTTGGCCAATCCAACCAATCCGACAGAAATTTTCTTAAAAGCATCATAAATGCCTAAAAAATCACCTTTATACAGCATCGGAATGATCTTATTGTAGTAATCGCTTACGAGCTTTTCTTTCTTCGGTTGAGAACCGTCAAATCCTTTTTTTGCTTCCTGAAAAATAAACTTACTGCGTTCTTTCCATTTGTCTTTTCTAGTTACGATTACGATCAATTCATTGGCTGTTTTGGCTGCCTTTTGACCTAAACACATTTCCGCCACCTTATCCTTCTTTTCCGGAGAGATAATTCTATAAAACTCCCACAATTGTAGATTGCTGCTATTGGGTGCTAATACCGCTCTTTCTAAACTTCTTGTGACAACACCTTCATCCCATTCTGCGGCCTCATCGTAAATTCTTACTGATCTTCTTTCTTTAACAACTCTATCAAACAGTTCTGTTGTTGTACTCATCTACTCAATTTTCTTTCATTAATAACTCAAAATTACATTCGAAAGTTTAAAATCCGGTAGAATTCTATCTTTATAGCCTAATTTATCAATATAATGACAATATCTGAATGCATCCATTGGGTAAGTCAACATCCCAATCCGGTTTTAATTTATATGATCATTGTACCGGCGCTGGCTTTTATTGTAGCTCTATTCTTTGATAAAACCGGACACCAATCTCCGGGAAAATATTTATTTTCAATTTTGATCTATGCCAGTACCTTACCCGGCGTGCTTGCCATCGTTTTAAGCGGTTATGATCTGTTTATTCTAAGAACAGACCTAAAAAATGTCAATATGTTGGTGTATTTCCTTCCCATCATTTCGATGGGATTTACGCTGGCGATCATTAATCGTGTGGTAGATATGTCAAAAATTCCCGGATTTAAAAGACTTTCGGGTTTGATGATGATCATCGCTGTAACCAGCATTATTGTGTTTATACTGCAAAGATTGTTTATTGGCGTGGTTTTCTTTGGTTCGATCTATATGTTTCTTGGCATGTTTGTATTGCTATTCATTATCATCAAGATTGGTTGGGAAAAGGCATTTGGGTGAGGTTGGAAGAGGGAGGTCGGATGTGGGAAGTCGGATGTGGGAAATTACGAATTAGCCCATTTTAGCGACTTCTATCATGGCATCTTCTACTTCGTGCACTAAGGATTCAAACTTTGGAGTTCGTTTGGTGCTTCGATCTCTTTTGAATGGAAGATCAACATGAATATGCTTTACAAATCTAGATGGAGCGGCTTTCATGATATAGATATCGTCGCCCAAATAAACCGCTTCTGAGATATCGTGTGTTACAAAGATGATCGTAGGGTGAAACTTGTGCCACAATTCCAACAAAAGATCCTGCATCTGCAATCTTGTATTGATATCTAATGCACCAAATGGTTCATCCATTAAAAGAATTTCCGGATTAGCTAGCAAGCTTCTGGCAATGGCCACTCTCTGCAACTGTCCGCCCGACAAAGTTGGGTATTGTGCATATTTCTTTTCATGACCTTCCAATCCCACCAATTTGATGAATTCCATTGCCTTTTCGTCACGCTCCTTTTTACTTACTCCCTTAAACTTTAGCGCCAGGCCAACATTATCCAATACCGTCATCCATGGTAATGAGGAATATTGCTGAAAAACCATACTGACTCTTACATCCGGTGTTCTCAGTTTATTATGAATTAAAATTTCACCGCTGGTGGGCTCCTGCAATCCTGCTACATACCTCAAAATGGTAGATTTACCACAACCCGACATCCCCAAAATGACAGCAAACTGACCTTGAGCCGGTTTATCTTCAATTAAAAAATCCAGTCCCTCAATGATGAATTTCTTACCATCATAAGTTTGCGAGACATTTTTAAGTTCGATAATATTGTCGTTGCCGGTATTTATAAATTCAACCACTTTATTCTTTCAATTTGTTATTTCCCCGGTAAATATTTTTCCAAACCATCCCAAAAAAGAATTTCTAGCTCTATGGCTTTAATAGCTCCTAACCTAATCATACTTTCTTCGGTTGAAGTTCTAGCCCACGGCCTTAAAGCATCTATCATTTCAGAATAATGCTCTTCATCCAAGGCAGTATGAACGATCCAGAATTCCAAATGATCTTCCGTAAAAACATTATGCTGTCTTAATCCGCTTAAGATTTTCAGGTATTCATCAGTTGTAAAAAATTCGGTTCCCGGTCCTAATGCGCCCAAACTTTCCAAAAAATGACCTTCTTCACACAAATCCAACAAATTCTCTACACAAGCCCTAGTATTGGGCAGTGGAGAAGCATTCATTAAATCAGATTGCGTTAAGCCTAAACCGGCGGCAAATTTTTCAAACAACACTCTATGGGAAGCTGCAATTTTACCTTCGCCGTGTTCTTCCCATAAATTCTCCATGATGGGCATTCTTGTTCTATCATCGGGTACATTAGCCGCTGCTGCAGATAGAAATCTAGGAAAATAAGCACAATAAATGCTGTATTGTAGCGTGAAGAACTTGAGTTGTTCCTTCGTCAAGTTTCCACCGGCTAAACGATTTAAAAATGGGTGATCCAAAATTTGATCGATCTTGGGTTGTAACTCATTTTGAAGATGTTCGAAAAAATCCATATTTCTTGTTTGTATTGCTTCTATCTATTTGTGCTGAACTCTTAAACGGCTAGTTTTCTTTTGACAATTAATTTTCGTAAACGATAAATGATCACGATAAATACCAATGAATGAATCACCCATACTGTACCTCCAAATGCTTCAGAGAGAATTCTCGTATCCAAAAAGCCTATCAACTCATTCAGAAATAAAACCAAATATCCGCCCAACATCACCCATAAAAGCGTATTCCAAAAATAGTTAAGGAGTAAACCTATGGTGTTTTGCTTTTTAAGTTTTTCACCGTGCATACTTTGCTGGTATTTGTGAGGAAAGAACTCCTTATCTAAATAAAGGAATAGCTTATCCTGTAAAAACCCAATTAGAATGATGATGATCAATAAAGCAAATACCTTGTCCGATCTGCCTTGCCTTAATCCGGCTCGCCATATCAATGCACCAATACCGCCTTGATTGCCTAAACTTTCAGCAATAATAATATACGTCCAAGAAATGGCTGTTAGCACTCTGATATCATCAGACAATCGGGCAATAACTGCCGGTATGTAGACTGATTTTATGACTTGCCAATTACTGGCTCCCAAAGTATAAACCGTTTTATAATACACATCGTCAATCTCATCTATCCTTTGTACAACAATAGGCAATAGATAAATAAATATACCAAAAGCCAAAAAGTGCACTTTCATACCTATATTAATCCCAAACCAGATGATAAACAATCCGGTTACAGCAGTTAATGGTACAAACCTAAGCGCATCCACCTGACGTTGAAAAGTTCCTCTAAAGAATGGATACAAGCCAATCAAAAAACCAAATGGAATGGCAATAATTACCGCTTCCAGATATCCGGCTAAATTCAACCCGATAGATCGGGTGATATTGGTCATCAATTGATTTTCCCGATACATTTCTCCGAAAGACAACAAAACTGCCCAAGGATTAGGCAATATGGCTCCTGCAATAATCGGATTCTTGCCAAAAGTCAGACCAAACCAAATGAAAAATAAGATACCAAATCCTAGAAAAGTAAGAATGATCTTTGCTCTGGAATTAAGTGTCCCTTTTAATTTAAATAATGACATTAAGTATCCGTCTGTCGATTATTTCAATAACTGGAATTCGGTTCTTCTATTTTGTGCACGACACTCTTCGGTGGCGTTACTTTCGCAGCCTGGAACCGGTTTGTTAGGTCCGTTTCCAACAATAATAAATCTGTTCGGACTCATATTGTATTGTTTTTGCAAGTAATCTGCCACTGATTGTGCTCGCTTCTTAGAAAGATCGACATTCATTTGATAGCCGCCTACATTATCGGTATTTCCTTCCACTCTCACTCTGCTGTTACCAAAAGCTTTGGCTACGTCAGAGAATTGAAGATCGACAATGGTTTTTGCATTGGCATCTAAAGCAAATTGACCGGTTGCAAAACTTATACTCACGGGTTTACTCGCCACTGCCGGTGCTGTTTTATCTTCTTCCGTTGCCGGTTGAAAATCTTTCTGACCTTCGGCATTGTGTGCAGATCCGGTTAATTGAGCACTACTGATCGCTCCCGGATAGGCCAACATTCTCCAACTATACGGCGTTTCCGCAAATCCCAATGCTATATATTCATTGGTCATTTTAGTATACAGAATTTCACCTGTTACACCTTTATAATCAGCATTTTTACCAAAGAAGTTTAAGTTATCTCCATGGGTAGTCAATCGAACATTATTAATGGAAGCTAATGCATCTTCATCTGAAAAGAATGTCCCTTCCGCCATAATACGTGCCGCTTTTTCTTTATTCTCTTGTGAGGAATTGATCTCTGCCGCACCTTTCATCCATCCTTCATAAAAACTATTCAACTCATCTTTATGTTCATCGATCCATTCCTTCTTGGCAATAAAAACATCTGCCACAATATGCGATGCTTCCCTTGTGCTTTGCAATACAGTTGATCCCGGTACTTCACGAATAGAAATTTCATCATCCGGACTCCAAACTACGGCGGCATCTACATTCTTATCGCCTTTAAAGGCTGTTGCCGCATCAATGGCACTCGGCACCTCTAAAATGTTAATGTCTGACAAAGTCATATTGGCCGCTTCTAACATCCACAATAGAAATGTTTGTGATGGAGTTGACGGCGTTACCGCTACTATTTTTCCTTTTAAGTCGTTGATACTATTGATCCCTCTTTTGGCAATGATGGCATCACCACCTCTACTCCAATCTACTTGAAATACAATTCTTGGATCAAATTCTTTTAAGCCTTCCATTTCAGTTGGTAGTGCATCCGCTGTTGTTCCAATTAAATCAACATCACCTGCTTTCCATGCTTGTCTGTTGGCATCAAAATCATCGATTACCTCAAAAGATACGTCAATACCATATTCTTTTGAAAATCTTGAATTGCTATTGGCATCAAAACCTTCATTAAAATAAAAGCCCGGAGCATAGCCTCCCCAGGAAAAAACGCCTACCTTAACATCGGCTTTGCCTTTATTTTTAACAGCCGGCTTGTCTTTACTATTGAAATTTTCCCTTATGCTTTCCGAATTGGTCAGTTTAAGTATTAAAAATCCAATACCGCCAACGATTAAAAGCGTAATGAGTAGTTTTGAAAATGTGGTTAGTTTCGCTGCCATGGTTAATTTTTTAGTATTGAGTTACTCGTATTTATATGAATTATTGAAAGATTCTTAGAAATCAAAAAGATTAGAGTATTGATTATCATGATCCTTTTTCGGTTGCTCTAAAGGTGCATCCAGATCTACATACTTATCATCTGCATTGCCTTCCATCACTAACAGATCCTTATCCTGTCCAAGAATCAATGAAACGCCTTCTTTCTCCCATTTTTCCAGCATTGCTAAACCTTCTTCTTCAAAAATGCCGTTTTGTAAATCAATGGAATCCATAAAATTAGTCGATAGATCCATGAACCGTTCCATTTCTCCGATCTTCATACTTACATCATCAGCAATATGTTCCAAAGCCTGATCGAACATCTCTCTTTTATCACCTTTGCCGGAGATAATGTTCATCGCAGATTTCATGGCAGAATGGCTGGCTCTAATGGCTGCTCTTTCCTGTTTCTTTACTTCCACTTGATCGGCAACGTCTTCTAAAAGGATTTCAGAATTCTCATACATTTTCACCAATACTCGATATAGCACTTCCATTTTCTTGTACAAGTCTTCTAATCTGAGATTCGATTCCTTTAATCGTCCTGCTTTTCTTGATTTTAGAATCATGATCGCATCCTTATCCGATCTTTTTGCTTTATCGGCCAGCTTAATGTTACTGGCTATTTGACGCTTGTTATTTTGAATAACATCATTCAATTTTCGCATTTGACCCCGCAACAAACCGATCTGCTTATTCATCTTCTTAAGATTGGTCTTCAGATCTTCCACATAGCTTTGCAATATTCCAATGGGATCTATTTGCACAAAAATGCCGGTGATAAACCGCATGATCGACTTATAAACGTAAAAGGCCAAATTTCTAAACTTGGGATCCAAAATGACATACACTATGGCCGCTAATGCTACCAACATCAACACCAAGTTGATTGTATTTGCGGCAGCAGCTACCAAGGCTGCACCGTATTTAAACATCACCCATGCCAAACCACCCAGACCTGCGGCAGCCACAATCATTCCTGTTTTACCTTCCGGTTTTTTCCAAAATGTTTTCGGCTTTATTTGATTTTCCATCATGCTCATTGCGTACTAATTTACTTTAAGTATGTTTTTATTTTTTCAATATCGGTAATGATCTGCTCTTTCAAAAAACTCCAGGAAGATTCAAAATTCTTTTTGGTATTTTCAATATTCACAGTAGCATTATTAATACCTTCTTGAATTTGTTTAATTCTTTCCTCTCCTTTTAGCAAGTCCTTCTGCATTTCATCGATCATCTTCTTTTTTTCTTCCAATGATTTCAATAAATGCTGAATTTCCTTTTTTCTATTCTCAATCAAGTTTTCAGATTGATCTTTGGCGGCCTGCACAAACTGACTTCTTTCCTTATCCAGAATTTTGACATAATAATCAGCAGTTTCCACCAATTTATCCATTGTAATGCCAATGGTTGAAGCCGTTGCAAATGCAGATTTAAAACGCGTCGCTTCATCCGCCACCATCTTTTCAAGTCCCTTTACAGACCGTTTAAACTCCAAATAGTCAAAACCGTTCAAGTTGTTTCGCTCAATCGCTTCAAACAAAGTATCGATAATTTTATCATCTTTTTGACCTTGAATATCGGCGTTGGAAACAGAGGTGTGAGTAGTTGTGGTGGTAGTTTTTTCTACTTCTTCCTTTGCATCATTTTCATTTGAGGATTCTTCGTTCTTATCTTTTGTTTCATCATCCGTTATAAATATTCCTCTCAAGTTTTTTAATACACTCATCTTTTCTTTTAATCTAATGCTATGAAGATAACGAAATTGGAAATCTTTAATAAGCTT